>JALVEV010000109.1 GCA_027030605.1 Campylobacteraceae bacterium
AAAGCCTTGGTGTACCATTCCTTTTCCAAGCATGGGTCGGTCACGCAGAGAGAAGTTGGTTAACCAGTCTTCTTTTTCGTGTGAACCTCTAAAAGCAATGGTAATGATGCTCTTTTGAATGCTCTCATCCCAATGGGTTAAGTAGATAAACTGTAAGTCAACCATGCTTTTCCGTCCACGCCATAAAATCATTAGTCTGTTCCAAAGTCGTTGAGAGAAGCGTTTGTGACTGCGTTTAGAAAAGAATTGAAAGCTGTCGAAATGATAATGTTTTTGAAGTTTCTCTTCTATCTCCTCTCTGTCTGAATAGACAAGTTTAGAGAGTTGCATAAAGTAGAGAGCCTCTGCTACATCAAAGCCCTCTTTAAAGTCTATCTTCTGTTCATCTAAACCTGAAAAACTATGAAACTTTACCGACCAATCAATGGTTACATCTCGTTTAAGTATTAGGCGTATAGTCTCAAACGGTTGAAGTGTTTCATAGTTTTTTGAGACTTCAAAAGTATTGTTTTGAAACAAAACCGTCTCTTTAGAAGACCAAACGCCATACGCATTAAGCTTTTCAATGCTTGAACCTGCTAATTCTTTGGGGAACAAGTCGTTTAAAGAGGTAGGTTCATTGATGGGGAGTCCTAAGATGTGGACTCCTTTTTTTAGGGTTTTTTGTATCTGTTTCATATCTTCCCTCTACGGTTACAGTATCTCTATGGCTACACTACTTAAACTCTCTAACTTTTTAAAGTCACTATCATAAGTTATGAGTTTTTTACACTTTGCCTTTTCAGCCAAATAGAGATGAATGACATCATTTATGTTTTTACAATAGTTGGTAGAACAACAACTCTCAATGGCTCTTTGCAGAGTCAAATAGTCATACTCCACCGAAACAAAGTTAAAATAGAAATCACTGTCTTCTTTAATGATGGCATTGTCTATTTTTAGTTTTGCCATGGTAAATACAAACTCTTGTAAGACCAAAGTAGAGAGTACCAGTTTTTGACTCTTTACTAACTTCTCTATGAGGTCTAAAGATTTCTCTTTTTTAACTCTGTCTTGTTCTACCGAAGCGTAAATTAGTACATTGGTATCAAGATAGACCATCGTTCATCTCATTCATTAGGTTGTCTATGTTGATATTATTGTCAACTTTTAGGTTTCGTTTTCTAAGTACCTCTATGTAACTTAACTCATTTTGTTGAGGCAGTTTTATATCAAAAGGCATTCCTTTTTCTAGTCGAACTTTATTTAAAAATATATTGATAGCGTCAGAGACACTAAGGTTATAGGCTTTAAATATCTCTTTGACTTCACTCCAAGCAACAGGGTCAACTTTTATAGAAGTTTGTTTTCTTGCTAACATTGAGACTCCTTTTTTAATTTATTATACTTCGTTTGAATTATATTGTCAAGATATTGTTCTTAATCCACCCTCTCCAACTCCACATCACGCCCAACATTACGAATAACAGGATACTGTTTCTTACGCTGTTCAGCTGATTTTTTCAAGGAAGAAGAAAGTTCCTTAACCGAAATAAAGCTATTATTGTTTTCATCTGTCTTCTTTTGACTTAATGCATCCAATATAGCTTTAGTAAACACTCCTTGCCCCAATTTTTCATCTTCTTTTGCTACTGCTCCTCTAGTTGTAGCCAACAGCATATGAACCCCTGATTTTTTTGCAAATACAGAAGCTTTTGAATCATAAATAGCCGATACATAATCATTGGCTGTTCCTGATTCACAAGCATCTACTACAAAGATTTGATTTAGACTTTTTATCTTTTGTATGGCTTGAAATGTCTCTTCAAATCCTATCCAATTCAATCCACTTTGGCTATTGTAAGGAATAAAATAGAGGGATTGTTTCCCTTTATCTTCAATAACATCCCCATTTTTTGCTAGATAGTTTGGAAATACTTATATTATTATCAGTTCCACTTCTTGCAACAGTTTGATTAGTATCATCTGTTACATTATTGTCTATTTTATTATTTCGTATATCATTTTCATCTTGTTCCATTCTAGTAACATAGTTTGCTACAGCTCTTGAAGCATTAACTTTTCCGTTACCCAATGTCTTTATCAACTTCCCTTCTTGATAAACACGAATAAGCCCAATACCTCCTGTTTCATCTTTAACAGAAAAAGAGAGTTTAATTTTCTTTTTTGTTGTTTTACTTACGGTTTTGTCAAATTTAATGGTTGGTGGTGGATTGTTCAACGCCACCTTAAAGTCTAAACCTTTTATTGCTTCTTGGTATTTTGTTTCATTGCCATCTAGTTTAAGTTGAATTAAATCTGGTCGGAAAAAGTGGTCATAAAGTCGTGCTAGGGGAGTGGCTTTTGCTTCTTTTTCTGCTCCTTGGTTTAGGTGAAAGTAAATGAATTTCATTCCTTTTTCTGAGGCATTGAAATAACCTTCGTTTGTCCATGCTATCCATTCGTTGCTTTTTGTTGTGAATAGGGATAGTTGAGGGTACAATGTAGGAAAATTTGAATATAAATTAATATCTCCTTTTTTTATTGCTTGACGAATAACACTTTTTCTTGAAATATTATATTGTTTCATAATAGAAGCTACAAATTTTTCATCAATTTTTAATTTTTCACTATTCACTTTTAATTTAGACAAGTCCCAAACCCTAATAGTCTGGTCATAACTCCCTGAGACCAATCTATCTCCATCAAGAGCAATAGACCAAACCTCGCCTGTGTGTCCTACAAGGTTGGCTACCTCCATGCCCTTTAGATTGTAGATTTTTAGATGTCCATTTGAGCCACCTGAAATAATGTAGTTTTTATAGAAACCGTAACAGTTGTGTCTATATCCATTAGTGCCATCTCTTGTAATTCTACCAATAGTTCTGCCCTGTTTTTTAATTAAGAGTGTGGCATCACTACATCCATAAGCTCCCCCTCTGGTATGGATAAGAGAGTAGTCTTTATAGGTGGTTGAGATTCTTTTTAAATTTTTTCTTTTTTCCTTTTCGTTTTTCACTCTAAAGGTTTTTAGATTTAGGATTTTTTGATTATTATAAGAGTTACGAATACTTTTTGCTTTATTCCCCCAACCAATAGTATCGCCTCTAATACCTACACTCCAAACTGTATCTCCTACCCCCTCTATCTTTTTTAAAACGCTACCATTTTTTATACTCCAAATATATATCTCGTTTTGTGTTGGATTTAGACATAAAAGGATTCTTTGACAATATTGACCACGAGTTAATGATAAAAGCTTTGGAGTTGCATATTGATACTAAATGGGAAATGCTCTATATAAAGAGATGGTTAGTTGCACTTGTTCAGACTAAAGATGGACTAATAGAGAGAGATAAAGGTACACCACAAGGTGGAGTTATTTCTCCTTTATTAGCGAATCTAT
>JALVEV010000110.1 GCA_027030605.1 Campylobacteraceae bacterium
TACCTTTAAGAGCAAAAAAGGGAACTATTGAAGATTTACAGAAGAGAGAGGTCTATCTACCTTTATATCTTACAAAAGTAAAAATCTTTTCTATATCGAAAAATAGAGCTATTATAGGAAAAGATGCTTCAAAGGAGCGTATAGTCATATATGGAACTAAAGAGATATTAAAGCTTGGAAGAAGTTATGATATTATGGTCTATGGACGAAGCTTTTTTAAAGGTAGATATGAAATTGTTGATTTTGAGATAGAAAAAAGATATGATACCTCATTAAAATAAAAGGATTAAAAAAATGGCTCAATACTACTTAGGAGTTTTAGCATTTCATATTATTGCAGTTTTATCATGGATGAGTATGCTCTTTTATATGCCTCGTCTTTTTGTCTACCATCAAGAGCATAAAGATAAAAAAGATTTTACCGATGTAGTCAAGATTCAAGAGGAGAAAATATATAAAGTTATAGGTTTACCTGCTATGTGGGCAACTATATTAAGTGGAGCTACACTTATCTACATTAACCCATCACTTTTAGATAACTCTTGGATGATAGCTAAATTGGTTGTATTGGTCTTAATGATAGCATATAGCTTTTCACTAGAGTATTTTAGAAAGGTTTTAGAGCAAGACAAGTGTAGTAAAAATGGGCAGTTTTTTAGAGCCTATAATGAAGTGCCAACTCTATTTGCTATCTTGATAGTAACTTTTGTTATAACTAAGTCTATTCCTATCTACTTTTCTGTTGGAATTACGCTCTTGTTTGGGTTTATTATCTATAAGATTTTGACGAAGAGAGTCTAGTTTTTCTCTTTGTTAAGTAACTCTAAAAACTCTTTCTCTTTTAAAAAACCTAATTTGATATCTATATCTTCATTCTCTGTAACAAAGACATGCATTGGAGTCATTTGCATAGGAACACCAAGAGGAATCTCCTCTTCATCACCATTGATTTTTAGAAGAATAAAGTTCTCTTTAAGTACTTTATTTACACTCTCTTTAGGAAAGGTTTCACTCTCCATTTTTTCACAGAAGTGACAATTTGTTCCATAAACTTCAATTAAAATAACTTTATGCTCCTTTTTTGCTTGTGCAAGAGCATCATCAAAGTTTTTAGGTAAGTTCTCTTCTGTTGGAGGAGTAGAGGGTGTAGTTGACTCAACTATAGGGTAGGTCTCTTTTGTAGTATTGAGACTGATGTTTTTTATAGTTGATTTCATTTGCTCTTCAATCTTACTAATATTTTGAGGAGGATTAATTACTTCATAAGGGTGTACTTCATTTCCAATTAACTCTTCAGGAGAATCAGTTGAGACAATCTCTTGGGAAATAATAGTACTCTGTTGAGCAAAAAGTGATAAGGAGAGTAACAGTAGTAAAAATAAGTTTTTTAAAAAAATCATGATAAAGCCTTTTATAAATTTTATCTAAGAAAAATTAACAGAAAGTAAATGTATCAATTGAGAGGCTTTTTCTATGACTTGAGGATGTTTATCTAGATAAATAGCACCACCAATACTTGAAGAGAGAGTTACTGTAACCAAAGCGATTTTGAGCCAAGAGTAGGGACGCTCTCCTGAGACCTTTCCTGTCTGTGCATTGATAGCATAATTATAGGTTCTATTTTTCCATTTGAATTGAGCTGTCCAAACAGGGAAGAGGACATTTTTATAGGAGGTATCGTAGTAGTCTGTTTTTAGCGATGTAATCTGCTGTTGGTCTCCCCCAATATCTTGGCGAACACTCTGATAGATAATTTTACTCATTTTAACCTTAGCAAGTTCAAAACCATTGTCCAATCCAATAGTATACTCTTCTGAGGTAAATCCTGCTAGATACTTTTCGTTAAATGGTACAAGTCTCTCTGTATACCATGGAGAAAGATTATCTAAAATAGCATAAGATATGGTCTTAGAAGCACCAATAGTAATGTCATCAAACTCATTATAGACTCGACCAGAGACAGGAGTCCAGCGAACTCTTGGTTCTTGAACTCTTTGACGTATCTCTCGTCCATCTACTATAGCAGTTCTCTCAACAGTAACATAGTAGATATCCCCTCTTTGACCATAGTAGTCGCTAACAGTTTTTGCATCGTATGTCCAGTGGGGTAGGTAGTAGCCTTTTAGCTCCTCATTATCTGTTAGAAATTTAGTCAATTTTGAGGGAGCAAACCACAAAGAGCCAATCCATCTTTTAAAGGCCTCTTTAGCCTCTTTTTGGGAGAGTTGAAACGGCAGAAGTGATTGAGGAGTAATCTCTTTTACAAACTCAATAATAGCAGGTGTTCTACAGTAGGGACAGTTTGCAGAAAAGGAGTAGGGGTTCATTTTAAATGTAGCAGAACACTTACTACATTTTACCTCTTTAGTTATCTCTTTTTCTTGATGCCGATTAAGTTCTGATAATGCTTTACTAAGGTCATACTCTTTAATCTCTTCTAAAGAGGAGTCAATGGTTTCACTACTTTGACAAAATTCACACTTTAAACTCTCTTCAATGGGGCTGAAACGTAGAGGTGCCCCACAGTTTTTACAAGTAAAATTAATTGATTTAAATTTCATATCTTTGGTAGAGGTGGAGGGGTAGCATTAAAGTGTTCTTCTAAAATAGTATAGGCCTCTACCCAATCTTCTAGACCCTCTGTCCAGACAAGGGTATCTTTTTTTATTTTCTTTTCTCTAATCATAAGTTGAATGGTGCGAATATCATAAGGTCCTTCTCTCTCATCACTTAAGGCAACATAGTACTTTTTGCTATTAACTTCAGGAAGAGGTGGTGGAGTAGTTTTGTCAACTCTATCTTTGGAGAGGCTATCTGCCATAGATTGCCCTATGGCAATACCCGCACCCATACCTACCATATCACCCATAGAGCCACTATTTTCAGAACCTAGTGCCTCTCCTGTTTGGTACTTGATATGTTTATCGAGGTCGCCTGTAATCTCACGGCTACTGCGTTTGTCCAGTGCCTCTTCAACATTAGAGGGTAGAGAGATGTTCTCTACTAAAACTTTAGTGAGGTGTAGTCCATACTCTCCAAAGTATGGAGCAATCTTTTTAGAGATATACTCGGAAAACTTCTCATAGTTAGAGGCTAGGTCTAAAACAGGGATATTACTCTCACCTAAAATGGTTGTAAATTTTGAGATAATAAGGTTTGTTAGTTGGTCATCTATCTCATCAATAGTAAAGTGACCATCTGTCCCTACAATCTCATTCATAAACTGTTTGGGGTCACTAATACGAATCTCATAGGTTCCAAAGGCACGTAACCTAACCATAGAGAACTCTGGGTCACGTACCATAATAGGGTTTTTTGTTCCCCACTTTAGGTCAGTAAAACGTTTGGTATTTACAAAATAG
>JALVEV010000111.1 GCA_027030605.1 Campylobacteraceae bacterium
GAAATATACGGTAAAACAAAGAGCCTGTACCAACTGGTATCATCCTCACCTTATGGGAAAGACTGCTGAACATGTTTACAAAGGTTTGGCTGGGCTTATTATTGTTGAAGATGATGAGATTAATGCCTTAGACTTACCAAAAGAGTATGGTGTTGATGATATCCCTTTAATACTTCAAGACCGATTTTTTGATAGCAATGGGCAGATAGACTACTCACCAAGTAGACGAGAGATTATGATGGGGTATCATGGTGATGTGTTTATTACCAATGGGGTTATCAATGCCTTTATTGATGTAGCCAATAAAGAGGTACGTTTTAGAATACTCAATGGTTCAAATTCAACAGTGTATGACTTGGCGTTTGATGATGGTCGTACCTTTAAACAGATAGGTACAGATAACTCTTTACTTGAAGCACCTGTGGAGATGACCCGTTTAAAACTAAGTCCTGCTGAACGTGCTGAGATAGTTGTGGACTTCTCTTCAGATTTAAACAAAACCATTTTTTTTAAAGATATAGTTCAAAATAAAAACTTTTTAGAGGTTAAAGTTAGCAAAGAGGCAACGACTAAAACCACTACACCAAATGTCTTAACCACACTAAACAGACATAGCTTAGATGAAGCCGTACGAACACGTACCTTTTCACTCTCTGCTTCAGGCCCTGGTGACTTTAGAATTAATGGTGTCTCTATGAAAATGAACGTTATCAATGAGCGTGTGCCTTTAAATGATGTAGAAATTTGGGAAGTAACCAATACTATGGGTATGAACCACAACTTTCACATTCATGATTCTCATTTTATCATCGCTAAGCGTAATGGCTCAGAAGCCAATGTACTCGAAAATGAAAAAGGGTATAAAGACACAGTATTTATAGCAGGAAACGATACGGTAACGCTACTTGTTAAAATGACAGATTTTACCAGTAGTACAAAGCCTTATATGTACCATTGTCACTTTTTAGAGCATGAAGATGCTGGAATGATGGGGCAGTTTACAGTTGAGTAATGTAATATGTTATAATGGATTATAGTACGTATGTTTTAGTTAGATATGGAAGGATTGATGACTTTTAAATTAATTTTGGGTAGGTACTTATCTCTCCACACCCCTTCCACACTTTTTTTTATACAATTATTCAACTACTTAATAAAGTAGAAAACAATTAAAGGAAAAGATTATGAAAAATCTAATTTTAGGAACACTAATAACTGCTTCGTTTATTTACGCAAATGAGGCTTCTATTGAACTTGAACATGCCATTAAAACAGCTCCAAGTGAAGAGAGTATATCAGAGGATATGTCAAAAATGAAGGCTATGGGAAAATGTGGAGCTGACCAAAAAGCAGAGAAACATGCTCATGTAAAGAGTAAACCATCAAAATCAGATATTGAACTTGAACATGCCATTAAAACAGCTCCAAGTGAAGAGAGTATATCGGATGATATGTCAGAGATGAAAGCTATGGGAAAATGTGGGGCTGACCAAAAAGCACAAAAACATACTCATGTAAGAAGTGAACCTTCTAAAGCTGAGCTTGAATTAGAACATGCTATTAAAACAGCTCCAAGTGATGAGAGTCCTGAAGAGAACATGTCTAAAATGAAAGCTATGGGTAAATGTGGTAAAGATTAGAGGTCATATGTTATCTAAAAAAGTGAAAAAGCACCCCTATTTAGGGGTGAATCTTTCACTTCAATATACTAACTTTAGTTTTAGGTAATTGAGGATGCTCAATTTTAGGCATTCTTCCCTCTAATGCTTTAAAAAATTTAACAATTTTTTGAATTTCTCCCTTTTTAAAAGTAATTGGCATAAGTTTTAGATTTAAATCTTTAATACTTGTAGCATTTTTATTTGCATGATAACCAATTTGAACCCTTCCCATCTCTTCAATTGCATCTTCAATTTTCCAAATTTGCCCATTATGAAAATATGGAGCTGTAAGTGTAACATTGCGTAGAGTTGGAACTTTAACCATCATATCTTTTTTTAAAAAATCTCCAACATCTCTAAACTTATATTTTCCTGCAAGTTCAAAAGGTCTAAGCTCTCCACCTAAAGCAATACCTTGATGACAAGCAACACACCCTTTATCTAAGAAAAGGTTTAATCCCTCTTGCTCCTCAGAGTTTAAGGCAGAGGTATCTCCATTTAAAAAGTCATCAAAACGTGAAGGGGTTACCAAGGTACGTTCAAAGATAGCAATGGTTGAAGCGATGCTATCTAAATCTATTTTCACATCATCTCCATAAGCATCTTTAAACTCTTTGACATAGTCAGGTATGGCTAAAATTCTCTTTTTTAAAGTTTCAGGAGAGATTGCCATCTCTGGTTTAGCTTGTATTGGCCCTTTAGCTTGGTCTTCAAGGCTTAAACTTCTTCCATCCCAAAATTGTCTCTTGGCAAGTACAGCGTTATAAACAGTAGGAGAGTTTAATGCATGAGGGTTCTTTGTCCATTTATCTCCAATAGCAGTTGAAATTCCATCTACACCACCTAACCCTAATCTATGACACCAATTACAACTAATAAGACCACTTTTTGATAGTCTTGGGTCAAAAAAGAGCTGTTTCCCTAGCTCCACTCTTTGAGGAGTAATAACCCCTTTAGGGTCAATAATTTTGTCAAGTTCTTTTTTGTCTTGAGGAATTGCTACTAATCCTAACGATTTAGCTTTTTCTATGAGTGCTTGATTGGCAGAGAGCATAACGGAGCTTAATAGAATGGTTTTAATAATTTTCATTTAATATTCTCTTTATCTTATTTTTTAATATTATATATTATAAAAGGTTATAAAAAGTTATATAAATATAATAAATTAAAGAGAACCTAATAAAATATCTTGATATTTTTAATAATTAAGGTCATGCATCTCAAATTAGTTGATAATTATCTTTATTATGCTAGAGTGGCATAGCCATATCCACGCCTTTTGCTTCTTCTTTTCTATATCTCATAAAAAAATTATACTCTAATATTCTTATCAACTAATTTGAGATGAATGACCAAGAAAAAGTAGTCAAATGACTACCTTCCTGTAATATTAAAGAATTAGTTTTTTCCCAAAAGTTAATTTAACTACGGTTCCCTCACCCAGTCTACTCTGAACATCTATCTTAATCTCTAGAATATCGGTTAGCTTCTTAACAATATGTAAACCAATTCCTAACCCTCGTTCATGCTCTTTATAAAAACGTTTAAAAATCTTTTTAGGATGTTTAATACCTTTTCCTGTGTCTTTGATGGTAAGAGTATGCTCTTTTGATAAATAAGAGATTTCAACACTACCATGCTCTTTGTTATATTTAGACGCATTTACAATAATATTGTCAATAATTCTGACAAAATCCT
>JALVEV010000112.1 GCA_027030605.1 Campylobacteraceae bacterium
CCACACCAACAGCTCAAACATTAAAATATTTTCAGAAAAAATATAATGTTGCCTATTTGATTATTGGTGCTGACAATTTAGAACATATTGAAAAATGGCATGAGTTTGAGTGGTTAAATGCTCAAATTACATGGGTCGTAGCTACAAGAAAAGGTTATGAGATAAAGAGCAATAAGCTAAGAGATGTTAAAATCTTAGAAGTAGAGGTTGACCTTAGTTCAACCCAGATTAGAAATAAATTAATAAAGGAAAGTTCAATAGATGAGCAACAGTGAAATTAGTGTAGAGGAACGAGCAGAGCGTATCGTTAAATTTTTAGATGAGAAAAAAGCAGATGAGTTAGAGGTTTTTAACCTTGATGAGGTTGAGTATATCGCTAAACGTGTGGTGATTGCTAATGCCATCTCTTCTAAACATGCAGCAGCTTTAGCCGACCAACTTAAAAAAGAGTTAAAACCTTTAGGTGAAGAGTTTTTACATGTCGATGAGAGTGAAGATTGGGTAGTGATTGATTTAGGCGATATTTTGATTCACCTTATGACCTCTGATGCACGTCAACTCTACTCTATGGAGGAGTTTCTTTCAGAGCTTTCATCAGGAAAGTTCAAATCTTCTTACATTATATAGAGTCTTTTTGACTCTATTTTTATTCTTTTAATTTTTTTATTTTTTATAAATTTAATCCAATCTAAATCAGTTTTTAAATATACTTTGCAATACAAAGTACTTTGAAAAGGAATGAAATGAGTGAAAAAGAGGAGGTCTTACGACAAATATCAGAGATTAAGCACCATTTGGTAGATAAGGAGAGTTTTTATCCTTATAACTACAACGCTTGTCATGTGTGGTCTTTCATTGCAGTAGTTTTGACTTTTGTGATGATACCCAGTTATGAGAGTAGTGTGACCTTTGGAACAGCAGTGACTACCATTTTAATTCTTATAGGGTTTATAGTAGAGGGTGTTTTAACTAAAAAGGTAAATAAGAGCTATGATATAGATGAGTGTACTCGTCGCCAAGAGTTTGTATTGAAAAGCTTTATTATGATTTCTCTCTTTGCTATTCTCTTTAGTACCGTTTTAGCAATGATGAAACTCTATCTACCTATATTTCTTTTATGGCTCTTTTTAATCTCTTTGGGTTACTTCTCAGTTGGTTTTGTACTTAATATTAAAGCTTATGAGAGAGTCGCTATGTTCAATATTTTTAGTTCTTTAGTACTTTTAAGTTATGGGGCTTATTTTGGACTTTTAGAGAGTAGGGGAGCTTTTTTGAGTATTGTACAAGGTGTGGTTATTTTGGGTTTAGCAGTTCTTCCCTCTTTGGTTGCACTTCAACAGCAAAAAGTTGAAAAATGTAATAAGGCTTGTGGTGTTTGACCCACTTTTACATCAACCTGTGCGTTCAAAACTGCTCTCACTGTTGATTGCTAACGATGAGTTGCCTTTTAAGGCTCTAAAGGAGTTGCTTAAAGTGACCGATGGAAATCTCTCTAGCCATCTAAGTAAGTTAGAAAAAGAGGAGTATGTGTTGATTGAGAAGCTTTTTGAGGGGAAGCGACCCAAGACGGTGGTGCATATTACCTCGAAAGGACGAAAGGCTTTTGCTTTGTATATAGAGGCATTACGGAAATTTATTGAAGAGAATTGATGTTCTTTGTCACTTTTTTTTCTTTGTTTGGCAACATGAGGAGCGTAAAACAAACAACAACTGCTTGTTGTTTGTAGTTACGAAACCGAAATGGTCGGAACAAAGTGTAGCCATGTAGGCAAAAAGTAACCAAAAAAAAGAAAGTGCCAACTGCTGACGAAGTTAATTACCATTTAGATGGTTTTAATTTGGTTTGTATGTATGGACTACCATTTATTTAGGAGAAATAGAAATGAAAAAAACAGTACTAATAACACTACTAACAGCAACTAGCCTTATGGCACTAACCAATATGGAGATTGCTCAAAAGGCAGATGAGGTAACCGATGGGTTTGGAAGCTCTATTGCGAAAACAGAAATGATTTTGATAAATGCTTCAGGACAACAGAGTGTTAGAGAGCTTGAGATAAAGACACTTGAGGGGGAGAATGGAGACAAGACCATCTCTACCTTTTTAACTCCTGCTGATGTAAAAGGAACTAAGACCTTAACCCATGAACATGTAGACAGAGATGATGACCAGTGGTTGTATCTACCTGCGTTAAGACGAGTGAAACGGATAGCCTCTTCTAATAAATCTGGCTCATTTATGGGGAGTGAGTTCTCTTATGAAGATATTGGAAATCAACACTACAATAAGTTTACTTATGGTGATAAGGTTGAAGAGGTTGACCTAAATGGGGTAAAGTGTTACAAAGGTGAACGCTACCCTAAAGATAAAAACTCAGGCTATACCAAACAGGTCTCTTGGGTCTCAAAAGATAAATTTTTACTTTTGAGAGTGGACTACTATGACCGTAAGAGTGAGTTACTAAAAACTGCAATTTTTTCAGACTATAAACAGATAGATGGGGTTTGGCGTGTTGGGAAGATTGAGATGAAAAATTATCAAAATGACAAATCTACGGTTTTGATTTGGAAAGAGGATAAGGTTCATGCAGGGTTGAGTGATAAAGAGTTTAATAAAAGAGTTCTTAAAAAATAAGAGTAGGGTGTAGTCCCCGACTACACCGTCAAAACCAAAATGGCATAAATAAAAAATTTCAAATATATAAAATGGTGTAGTCGGGGACTACACCCTACAGGAATCAACATGCAAAAAATAGTAACATTATCTTTTATACTTTGTTCAGTGTTACCGAACCTACAGGCAAAGGATTTTGAATACAAAGGAAACATAGGTTTTGAAAGTAGTTATGCAAAACATGACATAGCAGGAAAACGAGAGACCCAAAATGCCCTACGTATGGAGTTAGAGTTAAAAGAGAAAACTTCATCAGGACAAGTGGTTTTTAATGCTAATGCAATTGTAGACCAAGATGATAAAGAGCGTCGTTATGTGAATGTGAATGATTTGTACTATAAACATGAGTTTGATAATTCAGATTTACTTATAGGTCGAAATACACGCTTTTGGGGGGCAATGGAGTTTTATAACCATACCGACACGTTCAATACCAAAGACTGGCTCAATGACCCATTTGATTATGATGCAAAAATTGGAGCAAACAACATCGCCTATACACACTACTTTGAAAACTCTGAACTCTCACTAATTGCCAAAGTGCATGAGGAGCGACAGAGGGTTCAAGACCTAAAGTCGGTCAATAACTTTTTGCCACCAAACTATAGTGATAATTTGGTAACACAAGGTGATAGAGATAGACCAACAATCTATCTAAAGTATTCAGGTTCAGCTGATGAG
>JALVEV010000113.1 GCA_027030605.1 Campylobacteraceae bacterium
ATATGATTTCTCGGTTCCTCCCTGAACAAAAGCAAAATCGACCTTACCTTTTTTAAGAAAATCTTGTGCCTCAACACTCCCTTTTGTCTCTACAAGCTTTAAGGTTACTCCCTCTTTTTGAAACTCTTTAGCATACTTTTTAGCATACTCGGTATAGACATCAACCTTAGAGCCAACAGCAATTTTAATAACTTTTTTATGATTATTGCTCTCTATTGCGATATATAAGATAGGCAACAGTACCACAATAATAAAGAGGAGAATAAGCTTCAATGTTTTCATAACATCTATTATAGCAATTATCTAACTACTTTTGCAAGAGCGTTAAAAAAGCTAAAAAATATGCTATAATTCGCCTAGGTGTGACAGGTAGTTGCTGGTGATACTTCTGTATCACGAGAGGAAAGTCCGTGCTACACATGAGACAGGACTCCATCTAACGGATGGCCAGAGTAATCTGAGGGCAAGTGCAACAGAGAGTAGACAGCCATCTATTGAAAAACTGTAAAGGCGTTTCGCCTTTCTCTCCCCTATTTCCTGAATGAGTAGATAGATGGTGATGGTGAAAGGGTGAGGTAAGAGCTCACCAGTGCTTATGGTAACATAGGTAGCTAGGTAAACCCTGTCCGTAGCAAGAAGTACTGGTATAGAGTCTCATTAAGCCATTGGATTGGCAAAAGTGCTTCGCTTGAGCGTATTGGCAACAATACGCCTAGATAAATAACTACCCGCGACAGAACACGGCTTATCGTCACACCTACTTAATTCTTTTAATAAATATGCTAAAATACCTCATGAAAAATATTCTCTTTATACTCATACCCATTCTCTTCTCAGCCTGTGCTACAAAAGTTCCTATTACTTGGAAAAAACGTATTGTAGAAAATCAAGTGGAACCTTTAAATCTTGTCTATCAAGAGTATGGAGTTGAGCATAACCAAACCATGCTCTTTCTACATGGTTTTGGAGAGAGTAAAGAGACATGGCGTTTTATAGTCCCTACTCTTGCTCAAAAGTATCATCTAATTCTAATTGACCTAAAAGGTTTTGGACTATCACCAAAAACAGATGATGACAAATACTCTGTCTATGACCAAGCTCTCTATGTTAAAAAATTTATTGAGCAACACCATCTAAATCATCTTACTATAGTTGGGCGTTCATTTGGTGGAGGTGTGGCTCTTGTTTTGGCACTTATGCAAGAGAAAAAACTTATGCATTCCACACTAGACAAAATGATACTTATTAATAGCATGGCATACAATCAACCCCTACCCTCAATGCTACGAGATTTAAAAACACCTATTATTGGCTACTTAGGCATTTACCTACTAAGCAACCACTACATGGCACTAGAAGCCTACAAATACGCCTTTTGGAATGACAACAAAATACCAAAACCAAGTGTAGACTACTCAGCAAGTATTATGGCTCAACCTATGGCAAAATATGCCTACTTAAAAACCGTTCATAATCTCATACCTGATGATGTGCAGAGTATAGAGAAGGAGTACCAAAAAATTAAACTTCCAACACTTATTGTATGGGGGAAGAGTGATGTCTCTATTCATGTAGATAGAGCCTATAGGCTTCATAGAGATTTAAAAAAGAGTCAATTAGTTATTTTGCCTCATGTGGGGCATATGCCTCAAGAGGAGGCTCCTAAACGAGTAGTTGAGGAGATTTTGAGGTTTATGGAAGAGACCCCACCACATTAAAACTAAAAGGAGTCCAATAACTCATACCAATATTTGCCTCACGAAGTCTGTCACCACTCCAACTATTACAAGTATTTATGGCATTATAGATTCGACTAGAGCGATAAAAAGCATCATCTCTACCAAACCCTTTAGCCTCATAGTGTGGCACTTTAGAAAACTCTCTTTTTAATATCTGCTCTAAAGAGTCAAACTGCTTTTGAGTTAAAGCTACCTCTTTTGTTTGATAATAATTAATATCTCTATAGTATGCAACATGAAGAAGTGATGGTGTATTTAAAAAGAGTGCTTTTAGTGCAGTTGAGACTTTTAGGTCATCCCAAGTAGGAGTATTTAAGTAGGTCTCTTTATCTCCCCAACCAAAACCCAAGTAGCCTTTTTTTCGACCTTTAACAACCTCTGGAAGCAATCTACTCCAATCTACTTTAGAAGTTTTAAGATTAAGAACAATATCCGTATGCATTGAGTCATAAACAATATAAATCTTCTGCTCTTTTGGGATATTATCTTGAGAGCCATTTGAGGGAAAAAGCATAAAAAGGTAAGAGACTAACCCATAAATAAGTGGAATTAAAATCAAAAACATCAACAGTTTTAAAATCTTTTTTATGCCTCTCAAAAACGCACTCCTATATTTTATTTTTTAAAGTATAACCTTTTTTTGCTCTTTTTCAAATTTCTCGTTATAATCGACCAAAAAGAAGATATTAGAAATGAGATACATACTATTACTATTGACGCCATTGTTACTTTTTTCTAAAGTTCACTATGCAAAGGTAGAACCTTTAGAGAGCATTACTCTAAAATCGGCTGTTTCGGCACAAGTTGTAGTAGCAAAGATAGATTTAGAGGGAAAAAGAGTTCACTCTAGTACTATTATAAAATTAGATGATAAATTAGATAAAACTAAACTTGCCTCTAGTAGAGCCTCTCTAAAACTAATAAAAAGCATGATAGCAACCAATCGTAAAATTTTATCTGCATTAAAAGAGTCACTCGATAGACAAGAGGAGTACTACTCACGTATTTCAAATATAGTTTCAGCTTCAAAGACCCAAAAAGACAATGCATTTTACACTTTTACCAATACTAAAACACAATATTTTAGTACAAAAGAGAAGATAGACTCACTCAAAAAACAGAAGTTAGATTTAGAGTTTGAAATAGCAAGACTTAAAGATAGTATTAGTAAAAAAACAATTACCATTCACAATAAATTTTTAGACCATCTTCTAGTACATAAAGGAGACTTTGTCAATATGGGAACACCTCTAGCAGAACTTAAAGATTTGACCTCTGCTAAATTGGTACTCTTTTTAGAAGATGAAGAACTAAAAGATATTAAGAAGAAAACCATCTATATTAATGACAAAGTAACTAACTATAAAGTCTCTAAAATTTGGGTAGTAGCAGATAAAAAGTTTATCTCCTCTTATCGTACAGAGATTATTATTAAAAATCCAAAAGAGAGTTTTTCAAAACTATTAAAGGTTGAGTTAAAATGAGTGAAATAAAAACAACATGTGGGCTAGATTGCCCTGATGCCTGTGGTATTGTAGTAAAAGATGGAAAGATAGAAGCTGACACTTCTCACCCCACTTCAAACGGTGCATTGTGTGCCTTAGTAA
>JALVEV010000114.1 GCA_027030605.1 Campylobacteraceae bacterium
GGGTAAAAAGGCAGTAGAACAGAAGTTTCAAGCCAAAGGGCGAGAGATTTCAAATAACCTTTTTAAAGAGTTTAAAGTGAGTGATAGCTTTGTAAAAAAGGTCAATACCAAAATAGGTTTTGCTCTAAACAAAGATAGATTTGATTATGATTTTCATAACCCCAATGCCAATATTAAACTCTCTACTTATATAGAGGTGATTGAACCAAAAAGTGAGTTTATAGTAGATATTAATTACGGTTCATTAAATATAGAGGAGATTTTAAAAAGCTGTAACAGTCACTATATGCCTATCTTTAAATCAATCTTTTCTAATAATACCGATGGTCAAAAAGAGTACATCAACAAGTATCTACAAAATAGCTTTTATGAACAGTATCGTTTTTTTGAGTTAAAGCCAAATCAGTACTTACTAAGAGTTGGTAAACATAGTGGAGCAAGAGCAGTAACCATTGATGGAATGCGAGATATAAAGTCTAAAGTAAGTGGTGGTGGAAAACATCGTAAACCAAATAAGTTTGAGTATAGAAAAGATGAGACTACCACTTGGTTGTTTGGAGAGAAGTCAAGTAGCAATAATGGGCTATTGCCTTTTGGTTGGGTGTTGGTAGAGATTGTTGAAGCTAAAGAGGAGCATAGACTTGAAGCCATAGATGGACTATATGCTAGACAAGTTCAAAGAGTTAAAGAGCGAATAGAGCAGAAGTTAGCTGTTGAAGATAAGTTACGACAAGAGGAAGAAGAGAGAGTAAAAAAAGAGCTAGAAGAGCAAGAACGATTGGCTTCAATGTCTCCTGTAGAGAGACTTATAGACTCTTATGACGACATAGCCAAACTCATTAATGATATGAGAGATGGCAAAATAGAGAATTTTGATGAGATTAAAGTAGAGTTGGCTTTAGAGGTTAAAAAGATACTACAAAAAACTCCTAAAACTTGGGATAAGGCTAAGAAGAAGGCTTTGGATAGGAAGAGTTATATTGAGGGGATATTAAAATAATAGCCCCTCTAAGGGAGAGATAAGTTATGATGGGTATAGTTTTTATTGACTCGGATTAGGGGATTGAAACATTTTCTCATGGGTGTATAAACATCTTTTAGCTAGTTGAATATGACCCGACTGTAGAGATACGATAGGGGATTTTATTATTTTAATTTATGAATGTTTATTTATGCGAATAGAGGGCAGACACGGAGGTCGCCCCTACGATGTTTCTATGTTTTTTGAATTTTGTTTTATAATGAATTTTTAAAAACCTATCTATTTAAAACATTTTTTTAACCTCAACAACATGTAGGGGCGACCTCCGTGTCTGCCCTTGTTTATGATGCCAACGAATTTATTACTCTTTTATTTTCGCTTCTAATCTGCTATTATTCTCTTAAAGTTTATTTTAAAAAGAGAGCATAGATGATAAAAAAATACTTCCGAATATTTACTATGATATTCATAATTACATTAGGAACAGTACTAGGTGCAAGTATCTTAGCAGGAGCTGTAGTCGCCCCAACTATTTTTAACTCAGAACTATTTTTAAGCTCTGAACTTCTAAGCCGTTTTCAAGAGGGGTTGCTTATGACTCATGTCTTTGAGCTTTTGGCATATGGGGTTAATTTTTTAGTAGTTCTTGCTATTTTGTATGAGGTAATAAGATTTAAAGCATTTGAGAGCAATAAATGGTCTCAAATCTTAACTTTTTTAGTCGTCTCTTCAGGACTACTCTTTAGCTCATACTACATTCCACAAATCTTAGAGATGCAATTAGCAGGTGAAGCAGTAACAAGTGGGCATATTTTTGAAAATGTTCATAAAGCTTCAGAGTGGAACTTTAAACTCTTTAGTTTTGCAACACTTGGGCTTTTGATTTTAACACTCAAAAAGGCACTACGATAGCATGAAGTTCGATGAGAAAAACCCTCTAATAGAGATAAAACATCTACAAAAAGTATTTGGAACAAAAGAGGTTCTAAAAGATGTAAATCTTATTTTTCCAAAAGGCTCAACCACCGTTATTTTGGGGCTTTCTGGTGGAGGTAAGTCGACCATTATTAAACATATTGTAGGGTTAATGAAACCAACAAGTGGAGATATTATTGTAGATGGGGTAAGTGTGCCTAATGCCTCTGAGGAGGAGTTACGAGAGGTTCGTAAAAACATTGGTTATCTCTTTCAAGATGGGGCTATGTTTGATAGTATGAATATCTTTGACAATGTAGCCTTTCCTCTGCGTGAACATAGAAAAGATATGAGCGAAAAAGCCATATACGATAAGGTAATGCAGATGTTAAGCATGACAGGACTGGATGCTAAACGTGTAGCTAAACTAGCCCCAAATGAGCTTAGTGGTGGTATGAGAAAACGTGCAGGGTTGGCAAGGGCTATTATTATGGAGCCAAAGATTATCTTGTACGATGAACCAACCTCTGGACTTGACCCTATTACCTCTGACCTTATTACTCAACTTATATTAAAACTTCAAAGAGAACTAGGCGTTACTTCTGTGCTTATTACTCACGATATGAAAGAGAGTTTTAAGGCTGCTGACTACTTGGCATTTCTCTTTGAGGGTGAGATTATTGAGTGGGCTGAAAATGAGAAGTTTAGAAATACAACTAACCCTTATGTTAGACAGCTTTTAGAGGGTAGTGCAGAGGGACCAATTCAATTTAATGATTAGTCCTTTTTCTTAGTTGTAGTAACATTGTGTTCAAACATCGTCCAGTAGGCACCATTTCTTACTATCATGGTATCTGTTGGATGTTTAATATTATAATAGATATACCCACCCATTAAAAGCATTGTTATACCAAAAAAAATCAAAAAACCTTTCATTTCTCTTCCTCCTTATTTTCTTTATTGTCCATATCATCACCATCTTCTACTTTTGCAATAACTAAAATAATCACTAAAAAGAAGATAATAATACCTGCGTAAATATAATCTAACATCTTATAGGTTCCCATTTATAAAAAGATAAAGTTTGGTTTTGTCTCTAAAGACCAAACACATACGTCCCTCTTTTGGTTTTTCTAAATCATACGACTTACTAAGGTAGATATAGGGTGATTTTTCAATCACCTCTACCATCTCTTTGTCTACCTCATTAGCCACTTTAGGTAGTTTAGTTAATGGTATCTTCTCTATACCACAATCTTTTTTTAGTTTTTCTATGACTGTTGATTCATTATTGGTTGTAATGCTAAAAAGATGAGGAGAGATGACCCCCTTTTTGTAACGTCTAAGTGAGATATCTTCTATCTCTTTATAGGGTTTACTTCCTAGTAGTCTTTCAAAAGTTACACTAGTAGTACCAAGGTAAAATGTCCAACTTTGAAAAAATATAAGTATCAAGATAAGAATAACTAAAATAAAAAATGGAATATTTTTAAGTTTAAACATGAAACAGTTTACCTTTCTCTTTTGCTAAGCTTTTTAATGCACTTTTTTCTTCTAGGTTTGAAAAAGCATTTGATGGAATATAAAAAGCTCTCTCTTTATGGTAAAGAAGTATATCATCTTCTATGGGTACAAGACCTTGAATCTCTTCCCATGGTAGCTTAACACCCTCTTGTTCTATGCCATCTTCTGAAATAGATAGTTTAATTTGACTGTTTTTAAGTGGAGAGTTTTCATAAGCCTTTTTAGCTCTTTGATATACCAACCACTTTTTAATGACATACCAATAGAGTATTAAAATAGTTGCTAACATTAAAAGCCCAATAGAGCCACCTTTAAGTGCCCCTACCACACCAAACTGTGCCAACGCAATAAAAAACCAGCCTACATAACGCCGTGCAGAGTTTTTAAATTGATGGTTATATGATTTAGCAAATGCTTTTTCAAAATTTTCTCTATCCCAAACATAGGTAATCTCCATAGGTTTAAATATGCTCATCGGATTCCTCTATATAAAGCTCTTTTTTCTTTATATGTCCCTCTTTTTCTAGTGCTTCTATCTCTTTGATTGTCTCATCATAGAGTTTATGATATTTGGCACTGTTTATTTTATATTTTTTCTCCTCTTTTTTTGCATACCACCAAGCTCCTAAAATAGAGAGAGAAAAGAATGCATAAATCCACCACTGCCATTTGGCTAGGTCAAGTAAAACTATAAAGTACTGCACTGAAAATAGAATAAAAAACTCCAGTGAAAAAATAAGTGCCAAAGTGGAACTTTGTTCAAAATCAAGGGTATACTTCTCAATCTCTCGCATGGTGTCTAAGTTTTTATTTATCTTTTCGGCTCTATCTTTGACTGATGCATCAAGCGTTGATGTATCTATGTTTTTTAGATGAATATTACTAAGATTGTACTCTACATTTGTCTGCATATAGTCTCGTAGAATTTGAGGATTATTTTTAAGAACCTCTTCAAGCTCCTCTTTTGAAACTTGCTCTTTTCCAACTATTTGTTGTACATCTTGGAGTACTAAATCATAAAGACCAATATGTAAAATTTCATTAATCATTCTCTCTTTGTTTAACAAAGCTTTCTCCCTGTGTACAAGATATAGATTTTTTTAATAAACAGATATTTACTAAAAAAATCCATACGGGGAGTCTCCCCGTATTTAGATTTTTATTTTTTCTGTGCAACAACAGAAGGTTGTGGGTCTATACCAAATGTCGCTGTATCATCTTTTGCTGGAAGGAAAATTCCTATTAACCCTTTGAGTCCAACAGACATGATAATATTGATTAAGAATATTAACCAAGCAACTAACATCATAACAGCAGCAATAGCAGCTAAAATCATAAATGTTTGGAACTCTCCATCCATATAGAAGTGTCGTCTTAACATACCATCTAGTCCTGCCATACCCATAAATGCACCCATTCCTAAACTACCAATTAGGTGTAGCCAGAAGTGCATATTTGCCATCTTCATAGAGAAGACTTTTGTGTTATTTGTAAGCAGTGGCCAGAGAACATAGACCACACTGTAAAGTGTCATATAGAGACCTGTAAGTAGTGCAATATGTACGTGAGCTCCAATAATCCATTGTGTATTATGAAGAATTCTGTTCATACCCATATCAGCTTGAATAATCGCTGCTGGTACGGCTAAACCAAACCCTAAAAGACCTGCAAGAAGGTATTTTAACTCCATTGTCATTTTAAGTGGACGTGCTTTCCAGAGTGTCATTAGAGTAATAAAGAGTGCAAGTCCTTGTGTAAGAAGCTCAAACATCGTTACCATCTCACCAGAGATTAGTTTCATCATCTCAGGTTGTCCTTGGTCTGCTAGTAGGTGGTGAGACCAAACCATCCATGAAACAAATAGCTCTAGTAGAAGTGCAGCACGTGCTACATTTTCCATAAAGAGTTTTTGCCCAGTAATAAGTGTAGCTAAAAGATACCAAGAACCTGCTACATAGATAAGTACTAACCCATCAGCAACAAGGTCAAGTCCCCACCAGAAGAAGTTTTTGTAGAGAAGTGCATCTATTGCATGAACATCCCATGACGCACCACTAGCATCTGCTAAAAGGTAAACAAGTACAAGTATACCTGCTCCTAAAATAACCAAAGCATCTAAGAATGTATCGACTGTTCCCCTAAAGATAGCTACAACAGGTAGTGAGAGTGCTGGTTCTTTTGAGTAAGGTGGTTTTCCTGTTAGTTTATTTTTAAGGTTTAACAATCCATCAATACCAAAACCAGAGATTAAAAGCTCTTTAGTTGTTTTGTTAGCATGTACACCAACTTTTGCAAAGATGGTTGCATAGATATTATAGATAAATCCAAGTGTCCCAATCATAATAAGTGCAACACCTACAATAAATACAATACCACCAATAACATTAAACTGTTCAGTATCGGCTGGTAGTGGCCAATAGAGCGTATAGAGTGGTGCATAGCTCCAAACAAATGCTGCTATCCAAGCTAATGCTGAACCAACAGTAATCATAATCCATACGAAGTTTGCTAATCCTACACTATAGAGTGGTTTTTTAGTTAAATATGGAATCAAAAACATAAATGCTGCAAATACAAGCTGATAGGTAGAACCAAAAATACCAATAATTGGATGCACGGTCATAATAGAGAAAAAATGTGAAGCATGTCCCTCAATAGGTGGTATAGAAGGGTTCACTAAAGCAACTCTCATAAGTGTTCCCTCTAAGGCAGCTAAACCGTAAAATAGAAATGACATGACAACAGCTCTTAGTGTCACTTTTTGTAATGCAGTCAATGTTGATGCATCAAAGTTTGTTCCTTTTATTAAACTCATCTTAAACTCCCTTCTTGTCACAACCTGTGACAACCACTACTTTTTTTACAAACATATCATTTCCTGCTGGACCTGCATACTCTGTAGAACGTACATCAAACTCTCCACACTCATTAAATGTCCAAAGTAAATCATTTTTAGAACCAGGGTTCACCTGCATTTGTGAAATCATACTTCCATCTTGACGGAATAGACCAAATCCATAAACTAAATCTGAACTATGTGCATCAAAGAGTACTTTTTCACCCTTTTTAATCTCCATCTTCTCCATATCAAATTTATGATTTGCTATGTTGATTTTAAATGTTTTATCAGGTGTAACATTATGTCTCATAATATCTTCTGATACCCATGGAATGGTGTTGTAGGTAAAGATGTGATGTCCTACCCCCATTGCTACTAAAAATCCGATATACAGATAGAACGGTATACGAACGATTGGTTTTGCTTTCTCTGTACGTGTTAGATTATACGCAAACCATGCGATAACAGATATAATTATCATGGCATAGACCGTATAAGCTACATTGTGGAACTTTAAAAGTTCAACAGAAGTCTCAAAAGTCATTTTTTCTCCTTTTTTTGATTGCATTAAGAAATAGTATTTTATTCTTTTTTTAAGTAAAAAAGATTGATTTGTGTCAACTTATGTTCAATTAAGTGAAATAAATTGATTAAAAAATAATCATATTTATTTAATACAGTGATTATTTTTATTTTTTGATATAGGTCAAACTATTATTTTTTTTATAAGCTATAATTTTAAAAAAAAGGTATCAATTATGAGATTTAAACTCTCTTCTTTTGCTTTACTATTGCTACTTCCATTATATGGAGATACAACACTAGAGAATACTACTTGTAAAAAGTGTCATCCTACAATTTTTGCTGAATATAAAAGTTCTATACATGCAAAATCATCTATTTTTAAAGACTCGGTTCATAAAGTAGTATGGGACAAGCATCCAGACAAAGCAAAAAACAATTACAAATGTGCCAAATGTCATACCCCTTCTGACCATGATTTAATTTCAGGAAAAACAAAACTCTCTAAAAACGCTATTCAAGAGAGTGAACCTATCTCTTGTCAATTGTGTCATACCATAGAGAGTATAGAAGAGCATACAAAGATAAATAAAAATAGGTTTACTAAAAAAAAGAACTACTTCTTCTCAGCTGATAAGCAAAGAGAGGGTAAAGTAGTTACATTTAAAGATGAGAGTTCATTTTTTGGGCTTGTTACTAAAACATCAGGTTCACCCTATCATGACATAGACTATAGCAATAAAAATTTCTATAATGGAGATATGTGTCTAGGGTGTCATGACCATAAACAGAATGGTAAAGGGTTTGCAGTTTGTGATATGCAGGTTAAAAAAGATGACTCAAAAGAGAATTGTATCTCTTGTCATATGCCAAAGGTTAAAGGAAGTTTTGTAAATCTTAAAGATACAATAAAACACTCTTTTCATGGTATCTCTATTCACAATATGGATGTCTCTCTACTTTCAAAATATATAAAACTCTCTCTTAATCAGACAGATAAAGGGTTTGAAGTTAAGATAAAAAATGAAGCTAACCATACTCTTTTTGCCCAACCTCTAAGACTCAACCAACTTCGTGTAACCATAGAGAGAGATGGTAAAACTATACCCCTTAAAACAGAAAGTTTTGTGCGTATTATAGGTAAAGATGGTAAACCTGCCATGCCATGGGTAGCAGATAGTGAGTTAAAAAATACCCTTATTAAGGCTCATGAGGTGCGAAAAGTAGCTTACGATACACCTCTAAAAAAGGGAGATAGTGTGGTTTTGGAGTTTGGTTACTATCTTGTTAATCCTAAGAGTGCTAAAAAGCTTGGTATTACAGATAAGAGTGTAACTAAGTTTACTGTTTTGACTAAAAAGAGAGTTACTATTTAATTAACTCTCTTTTTATTGTTCATTTGGTAAAGAAAAATCCCTGAAGGTCGTTCTACTTGATATATTTCACGCTCTACAAACCACCCTTTTGTATCTATGACATCAACTTCATCTGCTCCATTGACCGATACATAAAGAGCAGACTCCTCATTTGACCATCTAACATGCAGAACTTTAGCTTTAAATTTAAATGTCTTAATAACCTTTAGAGTTTTTGTATCTATAATCTGAATATATGGAAAATCTTTACCACTAAATGTAACGGCTATATATTTTTGGTCTGGACTCAAAGCTGTAAAGACAGGCAGTCCTTGTACTTCTATATTTTTTAAGAACTTAAACTTTTTGTCATAGACCATAACCTTGTTATCTCCAACTGCTGGAATAAAAGTCTTATCACGGCTTAGTGACCAAAAACCAAAGTGTGGAATTTTAAGTACGGGTTTATTGCCATCGCCTGTTACGGAAATAAGTTTATAGCTCATCTTATCTAGGTCAATAACTCCAAAACCTTTGGTTAAAAAGAAGCCAACAATATATGTATTGCCTTGTATCATGGCATCAAATGGCATTTTTCCAACATCAAACTCTTTTTCTAGTTTAAATTTAGGTGTTGATTTGCCATCATTTTCATCTTTATAGATACTAACTTTATCGTTATCCATCTGTGCAAAGATAAGTCTGTCATTATAGATTTTAATACCTACATTTTTAGAGCCTGTTTTTATCTTTTGAAGAGGTTTTAGTTCACGTGTTAAAATATCTACACTCTTGTCATCGTAGTTTGCAACAGCTACATAGTTTTTACCAATAACAAAACCAATAGCAGATTTACTTGTTTTATACTCTGCTAATTTCTTCTCTGTTTTAGGGTCAAATCTTACTACATATCCATCACGACTAATTAGGTAACCATCGTCACCATCAAATTTTATAACACCATGATTCATATTGTGCATGTTTTTCATGTGTCTTTTGGCTAAGCCATCTTCTATAATGGCTACTGATTGTGACTCTCTTTCAACTACAAAATACTTCTCTTTTGCACTAAGAGTAGTTGTAAAAAGTGAAGCTATAAATAGCACTGCTAATAGAAATTTCATATTTATCCTTTTTATAATTTAGATAGTATTATACTCTTTATTAGTATTGGTTTTAGTAAACTTTTCTCTTCTAACTCTATTGCTTTTGTACAATCACTTTTTGCTAATTGAACATAAAAAGAGATTACTATTTTATCCCCTTTTTTTAAATTAGGTATAGTATAAGTTAAAGTTTTACTCTCTTTTGTATCTAGGTTATTGGCACTACCCTCTGTTGCTGTAGCTGGTACTATAATTTTTTTACCATCTTTTTTAAAACTATATGCAAAATAAGCTTTCTTATCTTCACTTGGACTCTTTTTATAGTTTTGCCAAATAGTTTTATTGTCTCTTTTTAGCTCTATTTTTAGGAATTTTGATCTTGCAGGTTGTATAATTAAGGGGTGAGCCATTTTATTTGTTAAGATTACTTTTAACACTTTACCATCAATAGTTGCATTAATATCTACACCCTTTTTTCTAAACTCTTTATCGTGAATACCTAAAAACTTATGACTAGCATGGTGTCCACGAGAGCGTTTATCCATCTTTTCTGCTCCACCCTCAACCTCTGGCATATGGCACTCTATACACTTAATGCTATTTTGTTTATCGCTCATGGCTCTAAAAATAGTTACATTGTTGTCATTGAGTTTATGTGAGTGACAACCCATACAAACCTTTTGACCATAAATTGGATTTTTACTAGATGAGTGCTTGTCGCTATCGTCAGGCTTAAGCAATCGTCCATAGAGGGTAGGTTTATAATTTTGGGCTTGTCGTGCTTTTACATTAATGTTATATTTATGAGCCTTTTTAACATAGGCAATAGTATGACAAAAGTAACAAGATATTGCATCTGTATGGGTTTTGTTATCTTTATTTGGTCTAGCTTTGCCCTCTATTAAATCTTTTATGTTATCTGCCATGGGCATGTGACAGGTAGCACACTTATACTTTTTAGAGTCTACTCTGTTGGCTATTTTTCTGTGAAGTTCATCATTAAAATAGCCTTTTGAGTGTGCCGATGTTTGATACTCTTCATATATCTTTTCATGACACTCATTACAAGAGTGGTTATCAAGATATTTCTCTTTAGCATAGATAAGAGATGAAAGAAGTAAGAGAAAAAAAAGAGATTGCTTCACAACACACTCCTGAAAGTTTATAACGATTAGAACAATCTATTTTTTTAAGATAGATTCTACCAATAGTTATACCTCCTCCAAATAAGAGGGAGGTATAAAAATTCAATTACGCACCAGGAACGTGTTGTCTATGTTCTACTGAGTATGTAAATGTAGGTGTTGTTAAGTTTTCAATATATTTAATAAACTTACCTGTTTTAGACTCATAGATACCAATTCTACCTGTAGTCCACTCAGAAATCATAGTCCACTCACCATGGTTAGCCGGTTCTGCATGAAGTAGTCTTGGTTGTACAGGATTTTTTACAGCTTTACCTATATGGTCTGGCATAGGTAAGATTTTCTCTTTTCCAAATGCTTTTTCGTTTACAGGAACTTTCTCATGTTGTGTAGCATCCCACTCTTGAAGAACTTTTTTAGTTTTTGCATCAATAAGTTGACCTTTAGTTTTACCAACTTTAATAATTCTATCAGTCTCTAAAGTCTCTTTGTTAATTAGGTGAACCTCATTGTAGTTAGCAGGTTTTCCAAGTACACAGTCAGACCAGATATATGGTGTGTGTTCACTTGTTCCAACAAACAATCCACCACCTGCTGTTTTGATTTTTTTAACAACTTTCCAACTTGGAGACTCCCAAATAACAACTTGACCAAAGTTCATACTCTGTGTTGCGTTAAGCTGTTTACCCATTTTTTTGTTGAACCAAGATGAACCTTGACCTGGGTGTGGTTTAGACTTTTCACCTGTCATAACTTTTGCAGCTAGTTTCATAGTCTTTTGGTCTACAATACCCATTAAGTCAGACCCTTGAGAAGCTACTTGTACATAACGTCCATAATCTTCACCCTCATTCTCATTTAGGAATGCGTCATGAAGTACTTTACCAATATTTGGAATATCACCAACAATTGGGAAGTTTGGTTTAGAGTAGTCTACAACATAAACATGTCCAGCATCTTTAAGTCCAAATGAGAAGTAAGGTCCATAAGGTGTATCTGCAATATAAGCTACACGGCTAGGCTCAATCTGTCCTTCAGTGTTAATAACACGGCTTGTATCATACACTTTTAGTGGTTCAAGTGTATGTGCATCACAAAGTACAGCACCACCTGGGTTGTAGTTACCTGCCATTACATATTTACCATCTGGAGATACTGCTAGACCACGAGACTCTTGACCAACTTGAACAGTTGCAACTGCTGGTTGACCTGGAGCTCCAATGTCAAACATAGTAAGTTTTCCAGAGCGAGAGATAGAGTAGGCGTATCTTGGCTCTTTTTTGTTTGTTACTGTAACGTGAACAGCAAATCCAGCTTTATGACGGCTAAGAACTTTTCCTGTAGTAGAGTCAATAAAGTCAACTAAAGATGCATCTCTCTCTGTTGCAAAGGTAATATCTTTTACATTTTTAACCTC
>JALVEV010000115.1 GCA_027030605.1 Campylobacteraceae bacterium
GAGTTATTATGGCTAAAATTATGAATAAATTCTCTAAAGAGCCAATCAACCCACTTATTGGAGCAGCAGGGGTCTCTGCTGTACCTATGTCAGCAAGGGTTGTCTCTAAAGTTGGTGCGGAAGAGAAACCAGGAAATGTACTTCTTATGCATGCAATGGGACCAAACGTTGCAGGTGTAATTGGCTCAGCTGTTGCAGCTGGTGTTCTTCTCTCTATTTTTAAATAGGGACTCAAAAATAACGTTGCGTTCAGTAACGTTATTTTAAATAATCACTTTAAGTAAGTTTGTTAAAATAGATACAATAGTATAATTTTGTGGATATTTTTATAGATGTTAATAACTATATAGTAAATAAAATGAGACGTAAATCTTCTCCTTTTATTTGCTATAAAATAGCAAAATATAACATATATAAACGTAAAGGTACAAAAGATGAGCAACCGTATACCAAATGGTCTCGACAAACTAGGACTTGAAAACATTGGAGAGGTTTACTATAACCTTAGTTTTGATGAACTTCAAGCACACGAAGTGAACAAAAATGAGTGTAAAATCTCATCAACTGGAACAGCAATGTGTGACACAGGTATCTTTACAGGAAGAAGCCCTAAAGATAAATATTTTGTTGACCAAGCCCCATCCAATGAAAATATCTTTTGGGGTGACATTAACAAAAAGATTGAAAAAGAGAAGTTCGATAAGCTTTTTGATTTAACAAAAAAACAGCTTTCAGGAAAAGATATTTATGTAATGGATGTCTATGCAGGTGCTTCCCAAGCTAGTAGACGTTCTGTTCGTTTTATCTCTGAAGTAGCTTGGCAGGCACACTTTGTTAAAAATATGTTTATTCGTCCAACAGAGGAGGAGCTTGAGAGTTTTGAACCTGACTTTGTTGTCTACAATGGATGCAAAACAAGCAATAAAGAGTACAAAGAGATGGGACTTCACTCTGATGTTTATGTATGTTTCAATATAGAAGATAATGTCTCTATTATTGGTGGTACTTGGTATGGTGGTGAGATGAAAAAGGGAATTTTTTCAATGATGAACTACTGGCTACCACTAGAGGGTAAACTCTCTATGCACTGTTCAGCTAATGTTGGTGAAGATGATGATGTGTGTCTCTTCTTTGGTCTCTCAGGAACAGGTAAGACAACACTCTCTACTGACCCAAAAAGAGCCTTAATCGGTGATGATGAGCATGGATGGGACGAGAATGGTGTCTTTAACTTTGAGGGTGGATGTTATGCAAAAGTAATTGACCTAAAAGAGGAGAATGAGCCAGAGATTTTTGGTGCTATTGTTAAAAATGCACTTTTAGAGAATGTCGTAGCTGATGAAGTTGGAAATGTTGACTACTCAGATACATCAAAAACTCAAAATACAAGAGTCTCCTACCCAATAGAGCATATTAAAAACCATAAAGAAGATTTACAAGCTGGACACCCTAAAAATATTATCTTCTTATCTTATGACGCTTTTGGTGTTATTCCTCCTGTCTCAAAACTTACTAAAGAACAAGCAATGTACTACTTTTTAAGTGGATATACTGCTAAAGTTGCAGGAACAGAGCGTGGTATTGTAGAGCCTGTTACAACCTTCTCTGCTTGTTTTGGAGAGGCGTTTTTACCTCTTCATCCAACTGTCTATGCAGACCTTCTTGGTAAAAAGATAGATGAACACAATGTAAATGTATACTTGGTTAACACAGGTCTAAATGGAAGAGGTGAGAGAATGAGCATCAAAGATACAAGAGCTTGTATCAATGGTATTCTTAACGGTTCTATTAATGATGCAGAGTTTGAGACTCTACCTGTCTTTAACTTGGAAGTTCCAAAAACATTAGAGGGTATTAAAGATAATGCCATTCTTAATCCAAGAAATACATGGGATGATGAAGAGAAGTTCAATGAGACACTTAGAGATTTAGCTTCTAAGTTTATTGAAAATTTTGACCGCTATAAAGATAGTGGTTCAGAGGTAGACCACTCAAAAGCGGGTCCACAGCTTTAATATTTTTTTATATTTATGAACGTCTTATTGACGTTCATCCTAAAAAGGTGTTATAATTTCTAATGAAATTTTACCGTATTTATATAGAGCTTACAAATGTATGTGGACTACAATGCTCCTTTTGTCCTACTAAAAATCTTCCAAATACCAATATGAGTTTATCTTTTTTTGAAGAGATTATTCAACAAGCAAAGCCTTATACTAAAGAGATAGCATGTCATGTTGTGGGTGACCCCTTAACACTCTCAAACCTCTCTGATTATCTTGATATTATCTATAAACATGGAATGAAAGCGATGCTAACAACCTCTGGTTATTTTATGAAAAAGCATAGTTATGAGACACTTTTTCATCCAGCTGTAAAGCAGATAAATGTATCGTTAAATGCATTTAATAAAAATGATACTAGACTTACTTTTAAGCAGTATATTAACCCAATTTTAAATTTATGTGATGCAAAAATCGTACAAGAAAAAGAGTTATTTATCAATCTGAGAATGTGGAATTTAGATGAAGTAATGAGTGAAGATAGCTTTAACAAAGAGGTCTTTTCTACGCTGGAAGAGCATTTTGGGGTAGAGTTAAACTATAGAGGTGCAAAAGAGAGCATACGACTAGCTAAGAAAGTGTTACTTCATTTTGATAACTACTTTGAGTGGCCCTCTTTAGAGAACCGAAACTATGGAGATGGAACTTGTCAGGGGTTAAGCTCTCATATTGCTATTTTAGCCAATGGTGATGTAGTTCCCTGTTGTTTAGACAATGACGCTGTTATGAGACTTGGAAATTTAAACAATGAGAGATTAGAAGATATTTTACAAGGTAGACGAGCAAGTGCTATAAGAGAAGGATTTAAAGAGGGGTATTGTAGTGAAGAGATGTGTCAGAAGTGTTCATATAAAAGTCGATTTAATTAAAAAAAAACAAAAAAAATTTTGTAGATAAATTACTTTTATAATACTTAAATATAGGCGTTTGTAACGAGTTAAAATCTTTTTTTAAAAAAATTTCGGTATAATATCGCAAAAATAGTATCTTAAAACATATACCATTAATCCTACACAAGGAGTCCTCCTCTTGGCTGCAAAAGACATCAACAAAAGATTAGAAGAGATATTTAAAAGTTGTAAAAAAGGTGACCTTATTACTTTTGAAAATTTGGCAAAAGAGTTTGAAAAGCAACCAACTCTTGTTCAGTCTCGTAAAATACTTAAGCTCTCAAAAACTCATAAAATTGATTTGGTAACCTCTTCGGAGTATGCAAAATTTCTCTCAACCTCTGAAAAGGAAAAGCGTGATTTAGCA
>JALVEV010000116.1 GCA_027030605.1 Campylobacteraceae bacterium
CCTCTCCTGTATGTGCTGAGACAGGAACAAATTCATGCTCTCCACCCCACTCGGCAGGAGTAATTTCAAGCTCTGCTAACTGTCCTTTTACCAACTCTGGGTTTGCTGACTCTTTATCCATTTTATTAATAGCAACTACAATAGGAACTCCAGCTGCTTTAGCATGAGAGACGGCCTCTTTTGTCTGCTGTTTTACCCCATCATCTGCTGCAACAACAATAATAACAATATCGGTTGCCTGAGCCCCACGTGAACGCATCTCTGTAAATGCTGAGTGACCAGGAGTATCAATAAAAGTAATCTTTTTACCATTTTTCTCAACTTGATAAGCACCAACATGCTGTGTAATTCCACCTGCTTCTCTGTCAGCTACTTTTGTTTGACGAATCTTATCAAGTAGTGATGTTTTACCATGGTCAACATGCCCCATAATGGTAATAACAGGAGGTCTCTCTGTTGGATTTTCATCCTCTTGAGCATCATAAACTTTTACATAGTCAAGTGCATCAAGTGGGTCAATGGTATGTACCTCTACTCCAAACTCCTCTGCAAGAATCTCAATAGAGTCTTTGTCTAAGAAGTCATTTTGCGTAAACATCGTTCCAAGTGCAAAAAGAACTTTAATTACTTCACCAGTTGAACGACCAACCTTTTCAGCAAACTCATAAACTCTTACATTTTCTGGAATCTCTACAGAGGTAATGTCTCTACTTTTCTCTTCTCTAATATACTTTTTCTTCTTACCACCACGTTTAAGACCAGATGGTCTACGACGACCACCCTGTCCTCCACGTCCTCGACCTTGCTGTATACCAGCTGTTACTCTTTTTTTAGCTTCCTCTTTACGTTTTGCCTCTTGACGCATCATATCTTCATAGATATTTTTATCAGAGAAGTCAAGCATTAGTACTTCTGGTTCCTCTTCAACTTCTGTGACTTGATTACGTCCATAACTATTTCCAAAACCTGCATTTGACATAAAGTCAAGTTTTTGACCTGTATCTTTTGCAGTAGCCACTTTTTTAGTTTTCTTTTTAGAAGGAGGTGTTGGCATACCTGTTGGTCTTTTTTTAGGAGTCACCTCTATAGGCTTACGCTCTTCTACAATTCTAATTTTGGGTCTATCTATATCAGCTTTTTTACGAACAGTAATACCAATACGTTTACGTCTAGCTTTTGGTTTTTCTTCTACTGGAATCTCTTCCTTTTTCTCTTTAGAAACTACTTCTTTTAAAGTATTTTTTTCTATATCTGTAGTGTTTTCCTCTATTGTTTTCTCTTTAGCAGGAGTCTCTACTACTATTTTTTCTTCACTATCAACAGTTTTAACTTTAGGAGTTTCTATCTCTTCTTTTACTATTTTAATCTCTTTTTTCTTTTTTGGAGTTGCAGTAATTGAACCTCTTCTCATAGGTTTTTTAAGAGTTTTTTTGTCTGTTTTTTTAGGAGTCTCTACACTTTTTTCACTATTTTTTTTCTCAATTGTTTCAGAAGGTTGTTCTTCCTTATCACTTCTCTCTTCTACTTTGTTAATACTCTCTTCTTTAACAACTTTTGCTTTTTTTACGATGGTAGGCTTTACCTTTTTAGCTTTTGGCTTAGCACCACTAATAAAATATTCTACCAATACACCAGCCTCTTCTATAGTAACTGTACTATTAGCGGCCTTAACATCATAACCTAACTCTTTAGCTTTCTCAATAAGTACTGCATTTGATGCACCTGCCTCATTTGCAATCTCTTGGATTTTAACTCTATCCATTCTTATCTAACTCCTTTAAATACTTAACAAACTGTTCACTATCTTCACTTGTGAGTCGAAAACGTTTCATTAGACCTTTTACTTTTTTTTCGTTTTCTCGACAACCATTACAAAGATAAAAACTTCGACCCTGTCCAGAATAAGGAAAAATGTTACTGTTTTTCTCTTGTAGGCGAAGTAGTTTTTGTTGAGGTTCTCTTTCTCTACATGTTATGCACATGCGTACTGGTTCATTTTTTCGCATAATTATACCCAACTTTTGTTATTAAGTACCTGACCATGACACTTAACTCTTTGAAGTGACGCCATAATTGTCAAGAGTTTTAGTAAAGACTCTAAATTTAGGGAATTTCCTCGCTAAAGCTTGATGAATTTTAGGTGCATCGTCAGCATAACAGAGTGTAAAGAAAGTTGAACCTGAACCTGAAAGTGTACTCATTAATGCACCATTTGCAAGTGCTATTTTCTGTACTTCAAAAAGTTCAGGCATCTGTTTCATTCTTCTTGTCTGATGAATCATATCTTTAGAGGCAATTTTAAGTAAATCCCAAGACTCTGTCATAAAAAGTGCTGTCATAAAAGAGGAGCGAGAGAGAGAGTAGACCACTTCATCAGTTCGATATAAATCGGGCAAAACATTACGCGATTTTGCTGTAGAGATAGTTTTATTGGGAATCACTAAGACAGCACGTAGATATTCAGGAGTTTTTCTTTTTTTAGAGTAGACCTTTTTATCTTCTACACAAGCTACATTAAAACCACCCATTACAGCAGGAGTAATATTATCTGGATGTGGTTCATACTCAAGAGCTAAGTTTAAAATTTTACGCTTATTATAACGCTCTCCAGCAGCTACATAAGAGGCTGTTAAGGCAGCTGTAATAACAGCAGAAGATGAACCTAAGCCACGTGATATTGGTATTCTATTGGTAAATTCAAATCTAAAATTATCACGTTTTCCTTTTATCTTTTCATACTGTTTATTAAAAATATTCATAAAAAGAATATTTTTACGAATATGAGGATTCTCTGCACCCTCTCCACGAGTGGAGACAGAGAAAAAACGTGAAGGTTTAATAGTTACTTCATTACGAAAATTAATTGAAAGTCCAAGAGTATCAAACCCTGGTCCTAAGTTAGCTGACGTTGCTGGTACCGATACAAACAAAAGTTCTCCCCTTTGCTGATGTCGTAATAGGGGCAGACACAGAGGTCACCCTTACTACACGGCAGGAAGAATATACAACGGCTTATTATTTTCTAAAATAGTCACTTCACTCAACATGGAAGGTAATGCAAACCGTTGCTCTAACACCTCATCAAATTTTTTTGTTATTATAGTGTTATTTTCTTTGACAAAGTAGAGTTTACCCATCGCTTTTATAGGTTTGTTGTTATTTAGTGTAAAAGCTTCACAAGCATCAAAAGTAATATTATTTAAAATTTCTAAAGAGCGAAGAGTAATATAGGTCAATTTAATTGCCATATAGGAGCCAGGTCCAGAGGTATAGATAACTCTTTCATAGTTATATTTAACAGACAGTTCACTCAAA
>JALVEV010000117.1 GCA_027030605.1 Campylobacteraceae bacterium
TTTAGAGACTCTTGATTTTGTTTTAGAACCATCAGCTTTTACCAGTAGATACTCATCACCCTTTTTAACTTTACCATTAAAAATACGGGTAATACCAATACGTCCAACAAAGTTGTCACTATCGAGTGTAAATACTTGTGCTTGTGTATCAGCATCAGGTGAACCTTGTGGATATGGAACATGTTCAATAATTGCTTCAAAGAGTGGAGTCATATCTATGTTCTCATCTTCAAGTTCCCACTTTGCGTAACCATCACGTGCAGCAGCATAGAGTACAGGGAACTCTAGTTGCTCTTCATTAGCATCAAGTGCAACTAAGAGGTCAAAGACTTCATCCATAACTCGGTCAGGCTCTGCACCATCTTTATCGATTTTATTAATAACAACTACAGGAATAATCCCAAAAGCAATCGCTTTCTTCAAAACAAACTTAGTTTGAGGCATAACACCCTCTTGTGCGTCAACAAGTAACAGTACCCCATCTACCATTTTTAAAACACGCTCAACTTCACCACCAAAATCGGCGTGACCAGGAGTGTCAATAATGTTGATTTTATGGTCACCATATGTAATTGCTGTATTTTTAGAAAGAATAGTAATTCCCCTCTCCATCTCAATGGCATCACTATCCATTGCTCTCTCTTGAACCTCTTGGTGAGCTTCAAATGTACCCGATTGCTGTAGAAGTTGGTCAACAAGTGTTGTCTTACCATGGTCAACGTGTGCAATAACGGCAATATTTTTAATTTTTTGCATTAATAAAATTCCTATACTCTAAATAATTAAGCGAATTATATCGAAAGATTATTATAGTTATGAAGAATCCTTGATATTCCTGTATGTAGAGTATTAAATCTCTTTTTGTAGCTAATTTTTTATCTATTAAAAACAACTCATATAAAAAAATCAACATAAATATTATTTTATATTAAGTAGAAATCAATAAATAATAAACAATATATTTAAACACCTCTTAAGCTATTTTATAGTTATTTATAGTATTTTAAAGAGTTCTTTTAAACTCTTTGTGTTATACTTCATAATATTTTTAATTATAAAAGGAGATTTCGATATGAAATTAACATATTCACTTGTAGCATTAGCTGCACTTACTACTTTAGGTTTTGCAGGGGGAGATATTAATCCTGTAACAGTTTTTGAACAAGAACCAGTTGTTGTTCCAGTGGAGCCTGTTCCAGAGCCAGAGCCAGAGCCAGTACCAGCTCCAGCACCAGCTCCAGCTCCAACTCCAAAACCTGTTGCTAAACCAGTAGCTAAACCTTTAGGTTTTTATCTTGCTGGTGGTATTACCGATGTTACAGTAAGTTATCCTCATGATAGTGCACCTAGCTTATTTACTGATAAAGTAAATCAAGATAGACAAGTAGGCGTAACTGCTAGATTAGGTTATGACTTTATGGATTATTTAGGTGCTGAATTAAGAGGTACTTATGGAATTAGTAAAAATGGTACAGGTTTTGATAAGTATAAACAATTTGGTGCTTACTTAAAACCAAATTATGATATTACTAAAGAACTTAACCTTTACGGTCTAATTGGAGCTTCAAAGTCAGACCATGCAGGTATTGCTGGTTCATCAACAGGACTCTCTTACGGTGCGGGTGTTGATTATGGAGTTACTAAAAATATCTCTATCTTTACTGATGTTATTAATTTTATGGATAAATCAAATGTTCCAGAGTCTTGGGGACTAACTGTTGGTGCAGGTTACGAATTCTAAAATTTTATTTGTATAGCAACCTTTTTATAAAGGTTGCTATCTACTTTCTACTTTCTAAACTAAAATATCTCTAAAAATTTCATACTTTACTAAGTTTTTATATATATTTTAGAAACTTTACTATTACAGGAGATACCCCTTGCGACTGCTACTCTTTCTCGGGCTTTTTATTTCAATCCTTTACTCTACACAACTTGACGATAAGTTAAAATTTGTCATTACAAATCAACCTCAACAGCTATCTAGCTATAGAGATGAACAGCAACTTATACAAAAACTTTATGCAAAAAACTTCTATAGACCATTATGGATTGGACACGCTAAAAATCTTAATGATTTACGAATGGCTTTACAGAATCCATACTACAATTATAAATATAAAGATTTTTATCAGAGTCAAATAGAACAATACCTCTATTTACTACATGATAATATGAACCTTAACCAAAATAGTGAAGAGTTAAGTAGACTTGATATTTTACTCACTCGTGCCTACTTAGCACTAACAAAATTTATTGTTAAAAGCGATATAGACTGGGAGAAGGTTCAAACAAAAATAGCTAACTTAAAAGAGGAAAAAGATATTACAGCTAGTTGGGAGATGGTTCATAAGTCACTACCTTCAACTTCAAAACTCTTCTCAGCTATAACAAGTCAAAATCTAAATGAATTTTTTAACTCACTAACCCCCTTACCTAAACTACATAAAGATTTAATAGACTCTTTAATGTTCTATCGAAATATGGGGCAACCTGAACGTATTAAATATGCAAAAGATTTAAAGTTAGGAGATAGTTATCCCTATGTTAGCGATGTAAAAAAACGCCTAATTTTATCAGGAGATATGCTCAATAGAAATAATACTAGTGAACTTTTTGATAATGATTTAAAAGAAGCAATCTATAGTTATAAAGACCGTTTTAAACTAAAACAGAATGGATTAATTGATAAAATACTTGTCTATTACCTAAATAAACCTATTCATCTTCTTGTAGAACAAATTGTGACCAACCTTGATAAACTAAAGGTATTTCCAAATAGATTCCCATCAGAATATATTAGAGTAAATATTCCAGATTTTAGAATGAACTACTTCCGTAATGGTATACCTATTCTTGATATGCGTGCTGTCGTAGGAAGACCTGAACGTCCTACTCCTATTTTTTCAAGCTATATGACCTATTTAGAGATTAATCCCACATGGACTATTCCTGAGAATTTAGTACGAAGAGATTTAATTGTTGCACTACAAGAGCATCCTGACTATCTTAAAGAGCATAATATCCATGTTTTTTATGGCTGGAAGAAAAAAGGGGAGATAAAAGACTTTAAACCAGAAATGCTCTTTCCTTATGCTGACAAATCAAAAGGACATATACCTTACCGATTTGTTCAATACCCAGGAGATGACAATGCATTAGGACGTATTAAGTTTATGTTTCCAAACAAATACTCTGTCTATCTTCATGATACGGATAACAAATCACTCTTTCAATATAGATATCGTGTCTATAGTTCAGGATGTATGAGACTAGAAAAACCCTTTGCACTGCTTGAAGTATTAAAATCTCATATTAGTAAAAAAGATTTAAAAATCATAGATAAATATCAAAATACTTTAAAAAACAAAGTAATTAGATTAACTAAAAAAATACCTGTCTATACCACCTATTTTACAGTATTTAAAAGAAATGGAATGACCTATTTCCGTAAAGATATTTATGAATATGATAAATTTATTCGTCAATCACAAATAACTACTTTCTAAAGAGAGAGAGTAGTTTATTTAAGAGGTTCCCCTTAAATAAAAGATTTTTTTCAATCTCAACTAAATTCTTCTTGCAAAGCAGTAGGCTTTTGTCATCGCTTGGTAAAATTAGCTCTTTAATCTCAATTGCTTTTAACATTGCTCTATAGGCTTTATCATACTCAAATAGATGATAGTAACAGAGTGCTAAACTGTTATAACTGATGGCTGTATCTGGATGACTCATTCGATATAACTCGACTCGTGTCGCTAAAGCACTCTCAAAGAGAGGTAATGCTAAAGTATACTCTTCAATAAACGCATAAAAGAAACCTAATTCATGATTACTTTTTGCCGTTAGAGGATGTAATTCACCTAACTCTTTTTGACGAATAGCTAAAGCCTTTTTATAAAAGTAAAGAGCCTCCTCTTGATTATCCATGGTAAAATATATGTTCCCTAGAGAACTAAATATAGAAGCATTTTCAAGCGACTCTTCTCCATAAATTCTATTATTGATACGCATTGCCCTCTCATAAAGTAAAATTGCTTTTCCCTCTTCTTTATTGGCATGATACGCATCTGCTACTTTTACAATAGCAATAACTGTTTTTTTATGATACTTTCCAAAACTATTCAACTGATTTTTTAAAAATGCTTCTGATACCTCAATCATTTTTTTAAAATTATTCTCTTGTTTATAAGTAACAAAAAGCTCTTGGTACTCCTCACTAGTTAGGGGGTTAAGTAGAGTATTATCTCTTTTTTCTAATTCAGAAGTACATTGAGAGTCCTTAACAATAGAAAATTTAGGGTGCATAAATAGTTTCATTATTAAAAACTCCTTATATATATATAATATATATTATATCCTTGTTTTTTTAGAAAAATAGATGCTATAGAGCTTTTTTTTAAATAATTAAAAAAAAATAGCATTTTATTTTTATTTTATATATTTAAAAAAACATTTTTTATTTTTTTTAAATAATTAGAACTTTTATATCACATTTTCTATTTTAAAATTAATAAAAAACTAAAAACTTCTCATATAACTCCTTTTTAACCACCAAAGGAGTATAATCGCAAAAATTTTTATACTTTATGCTTCTTTAAGGTTGTATGGTGTAGTATGAAAAAAGTTAAATCAGACTAATTTTATCCGATTTAAAATTTATGAGCCAGACTCAAAGGAAATTAATGAGAGTTTATTTAGACAATAACGCTACTACTATTGTTGACCCACATGTATTTGAGGAGATGGAGCCTTTTTTTGTGCAGAAGTATGGTAACCCTAACTCACTACATGCTTTTGCAGGAGAGACACACCCCCACATTAAAACTGCTATGGAGAAAATCTATGCAGGTATTCAAGCTAATAGAAAAGACTCTGTAGTCATCACCTCTTGTGCAACAGAGAGCAATAACTGGGTTTTAAAATCTATCTACTTCGAATATATATTAACAGGTAAAAAGAACCATATTATAGTCTCAGAGGTTGAACACCCATCTGTGATTGCTACAGCTAAGTTTATTGAGTCACAAGGGTGCAAAGTTACTTACCTTCCTATTAACTCTGAAGGACTCATAGAAGCTCAATCAGTTAGAGATGCCATTACAGATAAGACTGCTTTAGTCTCTGTAATGTGGGCAAACAATGAGACAGGGGCAATTTTCCCTGTTCAAGAGATTGGAGAGATTTGTAAAGAGCATGGAGTACTTTTCCATACTGATGCCGTTCAGGCTATTGGTAAACTACCTGTCTCTGTGCAAGAGTTCAATGTTGACTATCTAACCTTTTCAGCACATAAATTTCATGGACCAAAAGGTGTTGGTGCTTTATACATTAAACAAGGTAGAGAACTTATACCACTTCTACATGGTGGTTCTCAAATGGGAGGTCTTCGCTCTGGAACACTTAATGTACCAGGTATTGTTGGTATGGGTAAAGCGATGGAACAGGCTATTGATGCTCTTGATTTTGAGATGAGTGAGATTAAAGAGCTTAGAGATGAGTTTGAAGATGCACTTTTAGAGATTCCAGATACCTTTGTGGTTACTCCTAGAAATAGAAGAACCCCAAATACCATTCTTATCTCATTTAGAGGAATTGAGGGTGAATCAATGCTTTGGGATTTAAACCGTGCAGGTATTGCAGCGAGTACAGGTTCTGCTTGTGCCTCTGAAGACCTTGAGGCCAACTCTGTTATGGAGGCGATTGGTGCAGATGAAGATTTAGCTCATACAGCCATTAGATTCTCTCTGAGTCGCTACACTACCAAAGAGGAGCTTGACTATACACTAGAAGTAGTTAAAAAAGCAGTTAAAAGATTAAGAGAGATTTCAAGTTCATATGCTTATGCTCCAGAGGGTCATGAGTCTGGATTAACAGCACATTAAAAAATTAGAATACAAAGGAAAAACATGGGAATAGATAGTTTAGTAGGTGGTACCATCTGGGATGAGTATAGCCAAAAAGTAACTGATTTAATGAATAACCCTAGAAATATGGGTGAGATTACAGAGGAAGAGGCAGAAGCAATGGGTGCAAAACTTATTGTTGCTGACTTTGGAGCAGAATCGTGTGGTGATGCTGTACGTCTCTACTGGGCTGTAGACCCCAAAACAGATATCATCAAAGAGTCAAAATTTAAATCTTTTGGTTGTGGTACAGCTATTGCTTCATCAGATACCATGGCAGAGCTTTGTAAAGGCAAAACGGTTCAAGAGGCTGTTAAGATTACCAACATTGATGTTGAAAAAGCGATGAGAGACACACCTGATACACCATCGGTTCCACCTCAAAAGATGCACTGTTCAGTTATGGCGTATGATGTTATCAAAAAAGCAGCAGCACAGTATATGAATGTCGATATGGAGAGCTTTGAAGAGGAGATTATTGTCTGTGAGTGTGCAAGGGTCTCTCTATCTACACTTAGAGAAGTTATTCGTCTTAATGACCTTACAACGGTAGAGCAGATTACAGACTACACTAAAGCTGGAGCATTCTGTAAATCGTGTATTAAACCTGGTGGTCATGAAGAGAAAGATATCTATTTAGTAGATTTACTTGAAGAGTATGAAAAAGAGAAGATAGCAGCAGGTGCTACTTTAGGTAATGATGGTGAAGGAGTTGAGTTTGCTAAAATGACCATTGTTCAAAAGCTTAAAGCTGTCGAGAAAGTGATTGATGATAACATTCGCCAAATGCTTATTATGGATGGTGGAGATATGGAAGTTCTTGATATTAAAGAGAATGGTGAACACTTTGACATCTATATTCGATACTTAGGTGCATGTAGTGGTTGTGCTTCTGCTGATACTGGTACACTTTTTGCAATTGAGAATATCTTAAAAGAGAAACTTGACCCAAATATTCGTGTTTTACCTATCTAAGCTTTTCCCTTTTTAAATAAAGGGATTTTTTTATTTTAGAGTGCTATAATCAACTAAAAAGGCTCTAAACTGAAATATTTACTACCTCTTTTATCTATTTTATTTTTAATAGCTTGTTCTAAAACTACTCCTATCCCTCCTGAAAAAACAGTTCAAAGTAATTATTTAAATAAAAAAGTGCTTGAGACTATAAACTTTCAGGGTCAAGAGATTCTCCCAATTAAGATAAAAAATGAGTTTTACTATGTAAGAGAAGATGGAAAAATTATGAAAACATTAATCTTTGATGGTAAAGCAGATGAATTTTCAGATGGATTAGCTCGAACTAAAATCAATGGTAAAATAGGCTTTTTCAATCGAAATCTTGAAATAGTACTTAAACCTCTTTATGATTTTGCCTTTCCATTTCATAATGGTGTAGCAGAGATATGCATGGGGTGTAAAGAGGATGAAGATGGTGTACTAAATGGTGGAAAATGGGAAAAGATAAATCGAGAAGGATTGGTAATTCAATAATGAAAAGATACATCTATACTACAGCTTTAGCTCTCTTTTTTATAGGATGTCAAAAACAAAAAAAGGTTTCCATTCAAACTTCTATTGAGACTACATCTATAGCTCAAGAGGGTAGTATTCTACTTCAAACAGCTAACTCTACTACCCAAGATTATGTTCAACTCCATAACCAGCTAAGAGAACAACACTTTCAAGGTCACCCTCTCACTCGAAGTACCTCCCTCGAAGCAGATGCTCAACTCTATGCTAACCACTTAGCTCAAACAGGTCAATTTACCCATGACCCAACTAATCATCGTCATAAATATGGTGAAAATCTCTTTGCATTTAGTAAAAATGCTATACCTAATTATGCAGATATTATACAAAAGTGGTACAGTGAGGGTCGCTATTATGATTATGATAGCAATCGCTGTCAAAAAGGAAAAGTGTGTGGACACTACACACAGATTATTTGGAAAAGTAGCCAAAAGATAGGGTGTGCTTCAGCTCAATACAAAAAGGGACGTTTTAAAAATGGTTACGTAACTGTTTGTAAATACTACCCTTATGGAAACATTATAGGAAAACGACCCTACTAATGACCACTAACCCCTACACCAAAAGATTAAAATAACTCACTTTTTTCACTTCATAACTCTACTTTTACTCTTTTTTGTTAAAAATTAATAATTTTAATAAAATATTATATTTTATTAAATATTAATTAAGTTTAATAGTAGTATACTAATTTTAACAGAAAAGAATACAAGGAAATATCATGACACTAATTAAAACATTTTTACTTATAATTGCTTCAATCTTATTTATCGGATGTGGGGGAGCTGCAAACTCTGCACCAACAACTCAAAACTCTCTTGACAAAAAAGTTTATGAAAAAGCAATACAAACAACAAAAGAGGAGATTTTAAATGCTATCAACAAAGCTCGTTCAGTAGCAAGAGATTGTCATGATGGTTTAGGTGTTGTTCCTGCAGCTCCTGCTCTTACATGGAATGACGAACTTTATGCTTCTGCTTATGAACACTCTTACGACTTAGCAACAAGTAACACTTTTTCCCACTACGGTTCAGGAACAGCTTCTGATGTGACTGGTTCAAACAGTGGTGAGCAGAGCTATTTCATTGATAGAATTGAAGCAAATGGATACACAGACTATAAAATCATTGGAGAAAATATCGCAGGTGGTCATACAACTATTGAAGCTGCTGTTGATGCTTGGATTGCCTCTCCTGCTCACTGCACAAACCTTATGAACAGTGATTTTAAAGAAGTGGGTGTTGCTATAGCTGTAGATGAGAGTTCAGATTACGGAATCTACTGGACACAAAGTTTTGGTGCAAAAAAATAACAATTTTAAACTTTTTTAAATAGTAAATAGTATCTATTAAGTGATATTTCCACTAAATTAATAGTTACTTAAATAAATACCCTCTATTCCCAAAAAAATATATTCAAATTTAAAGTGGGAGAGTAGGGAAAAGGGTATTAACTGATAGTTTCATACCGTTCCTTTTGGAGGTGGGAGATGAAAAAAATATAAAATATAAAACCATCAATGAGAGTCAATTGGGAAAATATTGAGGAGATTTTGTGACTCTCATGGCAGTATTTTAACAACAGAAAGTGTTTAAATCGTGAAAACTGAAATAGAATAGCGTTTTTTTTTTAATATATTATTTTAAACTTAATTTTAAGTTTTTAAATGTTAAAATAAGTTAATTTATAATAATATATATTTTAAATTGATTATGAGGAGAAGAGATGTACTACAACACTAATAAACTAACTAATGACTACTACAACTCATATAAACGTGAAATGCAAGAGCTTGAAGATTATGAAAAACAAGGGAAGATTCAAAAAAGGATGAAACTTATTTTTATTATGGTTATTTTGATTCTATTAGGATTTTCAAGTTACTATCTCTATAGATACTTTAATCCTATTATAAAAGACAACTATAAAATAGGAAAAGACTTTACAAAAAAGAGCCAACTGCCACCACCTATTACTATTAAGGAAGAAGAACTACCTAAAAGTCCTCAATTAATCGCTTTAAACAATGAGAAAAAAACAACTATCTCACAACAAGATATTAGATTAATTGTCAAAATTATTATAGATGAGTTACATAAACAAAAAGAGCTTTCTCTTGAAGAGCAACTTATGGCTGTTGAGTCTAAAACTTATATACCTAAAGAGTTAAAAGAGAATAACTACTACAATAAAGTTGTTCTCTCAAAAAATCATAAAAAGGATAATAAAGATATCCAAAATAGACAATTACTCAAGTTATCAAATGAGATTAACCATGTTATAGAGAAACCAACTAAAAAGAATATTCTAACTGAATATTCAAAAGCGATAAAAAAAGAGTTATCTGAACGAAAAAATGAGATGTGTGTAATTGTTGTGAAAAAAGGAGATACACTCTCTCGTATTGCGAAAAGAGCTTATGGAGACTATAACGCTTATCCTAAAATATTTTCTGCAAATCCTGAAATTATTAAAAATCCAGACCAAATTTATGAGGGTATGAGATTGCGTATTCCTTCATAGTTTTTTTCTCTAAATTCTTTCTAACATTAAGTACATTATGTTATATTAAAATTCAAAAATATAGATTTTTTATTTAAAAGGACAACATATGGACTATATGTTTCAGAATGGATTTTTAGGTACGAGAGCTCCTTTTTTTATGGATTTTGTTATGATTATAGTTGCATTGCTTCCTCTTTTGGTAATGGGGGCTATCTCGATGGCAAAGGTAAAAGAGTATAAACTTCATGCAATCACTCAAAATATTATCTTTGTAGTCTCTGTTATTGTTGTAGGCTACTTTGAGTATGGGGTACGTTCAGTAGGTGGATTTGAAACATTTATGGAAGAGAGTCATGCTTCTCATAGTTACTCTCTTTATGTCTTAATCTTTCATATTGTAGTAGCCACTCTTAGTTTAGTAATTTGGGTAAAAACACTTTGGTCAGCAAGAGGTGCTACTCAAAGTAGTCAGCTACCTGGGAACTATTCACAAAGTCATAAAAAAATTGGAAAACTTACCTTCTTAGGTATCTGCCTAACAGCTTTTACAGGTATTTGGGTTTATATTTTACTCTTTGTATATTAATGCTTGGTGCGATTACCTAAACCGTTTACGAAAATAGACATCAATACTTTGAGACGGCACTGTCTTTTGATGGTGTCCCACCTCTACTTTAATATTTTTATTTACCTCATACTCTAAAAGTAAAGAGTTCCCCTCTTTTGAATTTTCAATAATTACCATACTATTGTCACTTACCTTTTTACCCACTTGAACAGCATACCCTTCACCTGTTCCATCATCTTTAATTAACACTCTATCTAACTCTACCTCATAGGCTAAATCACGTGCCGCCTGATTCATAATAAAGAGTTGAGCCTCACGACCGAGTGAACCTTTACCCTCAGCTAGACTAGCTGTAGAGACCCCCAAAAGAAGATAGGACAAAATATCTTTTTTAGGTAGAGGTGGATTAGAAGAGAAGGTTAACTTTGGACGTTTAGCATTACCATGAATACCTATAGTAATTAAAACATCAGGTAGCTCGTAGTCTACCTTTAAGTCAAGTAGAGGGTTAATCTCTTTTGCTCCTCTAAAAACAATAGTTGAATCGACTACTTGAAATACCTTTGGTGCCTGTTCTACCCTACCCCTTATATCTTCTACCTTTCCTAACATACGTAGAGTTTTACCAAATTTCTTCTGTGCCTTTACATCAACGGTAAATTTTAGGTCAATATCGCGTGTCTTGTAGTTTGCTTCAGGAGCAACAATGGCAATATCGACAAAGGTATTTTGTAAAAAGTCATCTTCTCCTGCTTGTTTCTCCTTATCTTTTTTAGTAATAATCACCACATCATTATCATATGAAGGGTCAAGATATTTAGACTCATAGAAGATTTTTAACCTATCTAACACAAGACGACCCATAATCTTTTTCTTTTTAAAGTTTTGCAGATAATCAATGTTACAACTTAAAACCACATCCCCATACTCTGGGTGTCCTAAGGGTAGTTTTGTCACTTTAAATTTCGCCTTTAAATTTTCAGTATCACCTTTAGCTTTAACCAAAATATTTGGGTGCATATCTATTAGCACATCTCTCTTTTTACCTAAATTTACAAACCCTTTTTGGTTAAGGTAGAAGTTTTTATTTAGACGTTTATCCTTAAATCCTGTTGTCTTAAAGCTAAACTTATTGAGGGTGAGCAACTCTTTGTTATATTTTGCATCCAAATCTAACGCTTCAATATTGAACTTCTCAAAAGCTATCTTTTTAGAG
>JALVEV010000118.1 GCA_027030605.1 Campylobacteraceae bacterium
TGCTACGGACTCAATGCTATCAAAAGGGGTAACCAATATTAACTTATCTATAGGACGTTTTGAAGCTAAATAGGTTGCAACTCCACTACCTAAACTTCGACCAATTATATGAATATCTGCATGATACTCTCTAAGTTTATCATACACTAAAAGAGCATCTGCATATAGATTCTCTTCGGTAGGTATACCACTGCTACCACCATAGCCACGATAATTGACTAAATAGATGGTATGGTTTGGAAAGTTTTTAGCAAACTCTTTAGCACTGTAGCCAACACTCTCTGCATTGCCTCCAAAGTAGAGTATGGCATTTTTATGACCACGATTTAGTACAAAAGTTTTGAGAACTCCTTCATCATTTTTAAGGTTTAGCTCATCAAGGCTATTTTGGGGTGCATTAGAGGGGTAGTATAAAATATCTCTCTGTTTGTTGTAGAGAATTGCTCCTATGATGAGGTAGATTAGGAGGAGTAGTTTTAGTATGGTGGTTATGATGGACATTTATTTTCCTTTTCGATAAACTACAGTTAGTTGAAACATTATATAATTATGATTCTTAATTTTTAACAGAAAAAGGAAAAGTATGAAAAGCGTTATAGTTTGGAACTTAATAGGGCAAATAGGTGCTATGGGCTTACTTCTTGCTATCACAGGATGCATGGGACAGCATCGTATACACCCACCACAAGAAAACATAATCTCAGTTGCCAATGACCCAAAAGAGGTTGAAAAATGGATGTTAGAAGATAGTCTTGGAATAGAAAGTCCTACTCATGTTGTTTTGGCTCTTGTTTCTAAAAACAGAGAAGTTGATAAAGCTCCAGTTGTATATAGTACTGTAGCTTCTCACCCTTATCAAACTGCGAAAAATATTTTGTTTATTGACAAACAAAGCAATAAATCGTCATGGTTGTTTCCTAAAAATTCTCAACTAATTGAAGATTATTTTAGTTTTCCTCGTATTGGTTACCCTCCTCCATTTATAAATAACAACAAAAAAGCAGAATCAAAAGTTATCTTCTATGAAGTGATAGATAAAGATACAAATGGTGATGGAAAAGTTACAGCACAAGACAGTAAAAGTTTAGCACTCTCTGATATATTAGGAAAAAATTATAAGGTGATAGTTAAGGATATTAGTCGCGTTATCACCATTAAAGAAGCAGGTGAAGATATGTTGACTATCGTCTACCAAAAAGCAGGAGTAGGATACTCTTTAAGTCTTCACTTTAAAGGGTTTACTGTACTTAGTAATGAGATGTTGCCTAAGGTTGGTGAGTGATGAAAAAGTTATCCCATGGATACAAAGGAAAAAAGTGAAACAAAAATTTAAAATAATGAGTATTTTACTATTTACTATACTCACAGTAGGTTGCTCTAGTTTAAATTTGGCAGTAAGGAGTATAAATAGCACAGAAGTGAAAAAATACAGTATCACTATGGCTAATTATGCAATAGAGAATAATAAAATTTTTATACGTCTTGCAGGAAAAGTTAAGGGTTCTTATTTTAGGACAGATAGTGGGCAGAGGTTTCAGATTTATTTTGTTGCTGATTATTATGGAAAGGGAGAGATTAATAATGTTAAAGCCTACGCTATATCAGTTAATAGTTTAGCCAAAGCAGGTTTAAATAAGGGAAATGTTACTGCTCGAAAAATTAAAATAGATAACAATAAACTGTCTGCCTCTTTAGAGCAAAAGCTAGAAGATAAAAGAGGTTCTCTGTTTTTTGACTTTAGTGATGTTGAAATGAAAAAAACATCTTATGCTTCATTAGTGGCGATGGATATTGATTATGATAAAAGTTGTCTTCTCAATAAAAACTTTTCAATTTATACTAATGATAAAACTGTAGGGAAGCATTGTCCTAAAGGGAATATGCCTATTTATGGCGTTGAGACTATTGAATTTAACTATTTACCTTTTAATGTAGAGACTTATGCTCCTGTCAAAATTTCAGATATGAATAAGATGAAACATATAAAAAAGAGCTTTACACTTGAACAGATAAATCAAATATATAAAATCTTATTTACAGCTAAACCAAATGCAAAGTTTGACAATAAAGTTGTACGACTTAAAATGAAAATGCAACATGGTGAAGTTATATATGTTGATAGAGATGGAGTAGTTGTTAGAGGTGATAATTTTAGTCAATTAGATAAGGAAAATTTTGAACGCTTAAAGAATGTTTTGAACTTGGATGAGAGTCATTAAAGAGAAGATTTTAATATTTGATTAATCTTCAGTTTTCTAAAGATGGAAGAAAAATATAAAAAATTAAGGATAAAAAAAATATGTACTCATTCAAAACTTTTAGCTCAATTCTATCTATAGCTTTATTGTTATTTGGATGCAATAATACCAATGAAAACAGCAGTGAAAAAGACACAACAAAAGAAAAACATGATTTAGAACCTTATCAATGTGAAGAGATAATAGATGTAAAACTAGCACCATACTATACTAAGCGAAAACATTTTATAAAATATAGTGAGTGTATGTCAGATGATGATAAATCTCTGATTATTAATAGCGAAACTAACAAAAGCATTGAGCTTGATGGGTTCGGAACAGCCATTAAGAAGTTTAGTTTTGAAGGTCAAGAGATACTTCAAATCAATTCACATATGGGAGCTCATACAGATGGTGTCTCTTTTTTTGTTATAGGGGAAAATGGAGATTTAACACTTATGAAAAATGGCTTTATGACCTCTGATAAAACAGGAGAGCCTAAAGTTGTAGTCAATGATAGCATAGAGGTTAAGACACGCTACAATAAGGAGAAATATAAAGATGATAAAATCTGTCTTTATCTTGTAGAGGATACATTTAGATATGATAATAAAAAGAGAGAATTTATAAAGAGTAATAAAGTTGAAACGCTACATGAGTGTAGAGAGATGTAATGAAAAGAGAATAAGCTTATAGAATAAGTCTTGTAGTCATGATAGAGATTTTTTTCTCTTTTCTATAAACTATAATACAAAACATAAGGAAAAAAATGAAAAAACAACTAATTATTTTATGTAGCTATGCTCTTATGTTAAATGCTTCATCATTGGGAGGGTTACCTCCTATTGTTGGCATAACAGCATTGACAGTTGAACCTACAGTGAGTATCTCTGGTGAAGCACCCATTGACTTTACTACTGATGGCTCGGGAAGTAGTTCTGATGCAACGAAGAGTATCTCAAACTATAATCCCAAGAGAGATGCAGAGAAGAGAAAGCTTCATAACTATATAGAGAATAATTTAGAAGATTTAAAAGTGCAAATTGCTCAAGGTGATGGTGAAAAGCTAGATACTTTGTCTAAGTTTTACCCTGTTGTCGATTTGGAAAATTGGAAAGTTTTATTGCAAAAAAACTATAGTTTAATCTTTGCAAACAATGTTAAAGATTTGTCTAGTGAGACAATAGAGAAGATTAGTGATACTATTTTTAGATTGACCATAGGCTATTCTCTCCCCTCAAGTAGACGACCTATAGACAATACGATTGTCCCTTCTGTGTACAGTGAATCTTATAAAAAAATGAAAAAGAAATAACATGTAGACTTAATAGTTCATAGAAGGATAGTAAAAAATATATTTCAAATACATAAAAGGAAAATCAGGTGTCTATTAAAATGCCAATAATCATATTTTCCTTATGATGAGAGAAGTGATGATAGAAAAAGAGATATTTATGAGTGGAGGGAGTGGTTGATGAAAGCAAAAAGATGAATAATCTCTAATTTTTATCTATTGATGAGATATTTATAGAGGCTATAAAAGTATAGTTAAAAAATGTTTAATTTTATTATGTTAATATTTTGCCTGTTATATTTTAGAAAATTTAAAAAGGAACAAAAATGAAATATAAAATATATATGTTAATGATTTTAATTCCCTTATTAGCAATGGCAGTGGAAACAAGTACTGAAGAACCTATAACACTCAATAGACTAAAGGAGATGATTCAAAATGGTGAAGATGTTACTCAAGTAGATACTTCTGAAATCAGTGATATGAGTAGACTTTTTTTAAATAACTCAACTTTTAATCAAGATATTAGTGGTTGGGATGTTTCAAATGTTACCAATATGGAACAGATGTTTGATGGGGCAACAGCATTTAATCAACCAATAGGAAATTGGGATGTTTCAGGTGTTGAAAATATGTCAAAGATGTTTAGAAAAGCGACCTCATTTAATCAACCAATAGGAAATTGGGATGTCTCTAGTGTTTCAGATATGAGTAATATGTTTTATAAAGCAATATCGTTTAATCAGCCCATAGGAGAGTGGGATGTCTCTAATATTACAAATATGTATGGCATGTTTGCTTTTGCAACATCGTTTAATCAGTTAATAGAAAATTGGGATGTTTCAGGTATTGAAAATATGGCTGTAATGTTTACTGAAGCAAAAGCTTTTAATCAGCCAATAGGAAAATGGGATGTTTCTAGTGTTACTAATATGAGGGGAATGTTTTATGGTGCAACATCATTTAACCAGCCCATAGGAGAGTGGGATGTCTCTAGTGTTACTAATATGAGCGAAATGTTTTATTTTGCAACATCATTTAACCAACCCATAGGAGAGTGGGATGTTTCAAATGTTACCTCGATGAAAGGAATGTTTCTAGGTGCATCAGTTTTCAATCAGCCAATAGGTAATTGGGATGTTTCTAATGTTACTACTATGTATTATATGTTTTCTTCTGCAATAGCCTTTAATCAACCAATAGGAGATTGGGATGTCTCTAGTGTTTCTACATTTAGAGATATGTTTCATTATGCAGAAGCCTTTAATCAACCAATAGGAGATTGGGATGTTTCTAATATTACTGATATGGCTTCAATGTTTTCTTTTGCAAAATCTTTTAATCAACCAATAGGAATGTGGGATGTTTCAGGTGTTGAAAATATGTCACATATGTTTTCATCTGCAATAGCCTTTAATCAACCAATAGGAGATTGGGATGTCTCTAGCGTTACTAATATGGAAGAAATGTTTTCAGAAGCAGAAGCCTTTAATCAACCAATAGGATCGTGGGATGTTTCTAGTGTTACTAATATGAGTGGAATGTTTGCACTAGCATTATCTTTTAATCAACCAATAGGAGAGTGGGATGTCTCTAATGTTAGTGAGATGGATGAGATGTTTTTTTATGCAGAGGTATTTAATCAACCATTAGTTGATTGGGATATCTATAATGTTACATCTATGGAAGATATGTTTCTTTATGCAACAGTAATGGAAGAACAAAATAAACCAAATCAATAGGATTTAGTTTATGGTCTCAGGGTTTAGGAAAACCTAAATCCTTCAGACTCTTCATAAACTCCTCTATCAACTCTAACTCTTCCATAACGATATTGTGTTCTTTAGGATAAGAGTGAAACTCAATATCTAACCCACCCTTTTGTAAAATCTCTACTTGTTCTTTTGAAGTTACATAGGGCAGAACACCATCTCGCATTCCATGGGTACAGAGCCATTTAGCCTCTTTTACTTTTGGATTCATCTCTTTTAGAATCTTCTCTGCATCGTAAATATATCCTGAAATTGCGATGTACCCTGCTAAAACTTTGTGATATCTTGCTCCAAACTCAAAGGTTAAAAGTGAGCCTTGTGAGAACCCAAAGAGAAAACTCTCAGAGGCTTCAAACTGCTCTTCAAAGAGTTCATCAAGTATCTCTGTCAAAATTTTACTTGAATACTCAATGCCCTCTAGTTGATTGGGTGGTAAGTCATACCATGAACGACCTCCAAAGTAGTCGTAAGGTGCATCAAGAAGTAGATAGTTCATATCATATCTATTAAAATGAGGAGGAATCCCTGTCAATCCTAACGATGAATCACCACGTCCATGAAGTAGTATCATTAGTTTTTTAGATGGAATTTTTGAGGGGGCAAATAGGTTTTTTAGTTTTAGGTTTAAAGTGTTCATGGGGGTATTATATACTTATATGCTTAAAATTTTATACCTTATAGTTGAGTTTCTTTCTCTCTATAATGTATAATCTAATAGACATTATGATATAATTTTGTCTATTAGACTAGACAAAAGGAACTATTTTGCTATTTGAAACTTTAATACAAAAGTACAGTCAGATTGAACAACTTCAAGATTATGAGTATAAACGCTATTTTTATAATGTGGTTGACTTTGATGATAAGATGGTTGGTATTATAGGCAGTAGAGGAATAGGGAAGACAACTTTTATTTTACAGTATCTTAAGGGGTTAGATATTGGTCGTAGCAAAAAGCTCTACTTCTCAGCCGATAGTATTGCTTTTTCAAACCATTCACTTTATGAGATTGCTGAGACTTTTGCTCGAAATGGTGGCGAAGTTCTTGCGATTGATGAGATTCATAAATATAAAAATTTTGAACATGAACTCAAAGAGATATATGACTTTTTAGATTTAAAAGTTATCTTTTCAGGCTCATCAGCTTTGCAACTTGAACATAAAAAAGCTGACCTTAGCCGTAGGGCTGTGCTTTACCGACTACATGGACTCTCTTTTCGAGAGTTTTTAGAGTTAAAACTAAACAAAAAATTTAACGTCTATAAACTTGATGAACTCTTGGAGAGTCATTTAGATATAGCTCACGATTTAACTAAGAGATTTAAACCTTTTGAGCATTTTAAAGAGTATTTACAGAGTGGTTATTTCCCTTACTATTTTGAAAATCCAAAAACTTATGGATTAAAGCTTGAAGAGACGGTAAACACGGTTATTGAGAGTGATTTACCAATTATCTTTAATATCGAACCTCAAAATATTCAGAAACTTAAACAGCTTATTTCGCTTATTTGTAGCTCTGAACCTTTTGAGCTAAACCTTACGAATCTCTCTAAAAAAATAGGGATTAACCGTACTACACTTTATCAGTATATTCACTATTTGAACTTAGGAAATTTACTCTATTCACTTAAAGCTAAAACCAAGGGTGACACTATTTTTACTAAACCCTCTAAACTCTACTTAAATAATCCAAATTTAACTTTTTACTATTGTCCAAAGAGTGCCATTGGTACTATAAGGGAGCAGTTTTTTACCAATATGTTAAGGGTAAACCATCAACTTAGCTACCCAACAAAAGGTGATTTTTTAGTAGATGAGAAGTTTACGTTTGAAGTAGGAGGGAAAAACAAAGATTTTAAACAGATAGCTAATTTGTCAAACTCTTTCGTCGCTTCTGATGATATAGAGGTCGGTTTTGGAAATAAAATACCATTATGGTTGTTTGGATTTTTGTATTGATGAATTTAGATAGTTTGATGAGATTTTGTAAAGAATAAAGAGTTGACTCTATTTTTTAAATTGACACAGATTAAAAAATACGCTAAAACTTTGTATTTGATAAACAGATTGCTACCTACTTTAAAGAGATAGCTAAAGATGCAAAGAAATCAATGATTGCATTGGGTACAAGAGATAATTGAAGAGCGATACAAGTTTTTAGAAAGTATTTAACTCCCATAATGAAACCGACAAGCTATAACATTTATCTGCTCATCAAATACCTCATAAACCAAACGATGTTCCTGATTTATACGTCGTGACCAAGCACCTTGAAGTTCATGTTTTAAAGGCTCAGGTTTACCTGTTCCCTCATACGGAGTTCTTTTTATCTCTTTTAACAAACTGTTGATTTTTTTGAGTAGTTTTTTGTCGTATTGTTGCCAATAGCAGTAGTCTTCCCATGCTTCATCTGTAAAAAGAAGATTCATTACTCAAGTAACTCTCTTTGTGTGACTTTCCCTGCTCTTGCACTTGCCAATGAGTTCAGTAGACGCTCTCTGTTTTTAGGTGATGAAAGTAGATAATTGGTCTCTTTCATAGCGTTGTAACTCTCAAGTGAGATAATCACAACATTTTCTCCATTTTTACGGTTAACAATGACCTCTTCACTATCTGCATAGACTGAATCAAATAGTGATTTTAGATTGTTTCTTGCTTCTGTAAAATTGACTACTTGCATAAAAACTCCTTTATGTTCCATATATTGTACATATTATAGAACATTATGGGGGAAATGTCAAGTTTGTTTTTAAATTGACACAGAGTAAAAAATATGCTAAAATATTTACATAATAAAAGATACATAAAAAGGATTACTTATGGAAATAACAGTAAGAAAAAACTTTGTATTTGACCAACAGATTGCTACCTACCTTGAAGAGTTAGCCAAAGATGCAAAGAAATCAATGACTGCATTGGTACAAGAGATGATTGAAGAGAGATATAAACAGATAAAAGTGAAGAAACGTCTCAAAGCATTCAATCGTTTAAAAGGTTCAGCTACAGGTCTCTTTACAGATGAGTCTATTCAATCTATTAAGGCTAATCGTGAACTATAAAAGAGTTTTTTTAGATGCCAATATTATTTTAGATATGTATGATGAGAAGAGACCTTTTCATGTGGAGAGTTCAGAAGCTATCTCTATGTTGCTTCAACAAAAAGATGTAGATATTTTTACCTCTTGTGACATTATTACAACTTTGTATTATGTGCTTTCAAAAAAGGGGAAGATGGACGCATTGAACTCTATACTTGATATTAATGAACTTTGTACTGTTATTGAGTTTGGAAACAGAGAGATAGAGGAGAGTTGTAGGTTGCTGAAGAGCAATAAAAACTTTACAGATTTAGAAGATACTATTCAGTACATTATGGCTAAGAAAGCCTCTTGTGATTTGATTTTGTCTAATGATAAGGGGTTTGTTTCTGATGGGGTGGATTTGATGAGTAGTGGGGAGTTTTTAGAAAAGATTAAATAATTAAGTAAACTTGAGATATAATCTTTACATAATATGTATTTAACTCAACCCCCAACTTAGCAGAGTCGGTCTGGTCTTATCAGATACCTATTTCAGTAATACTTCTTTTAATTGCATTGTATCTACTTGCTTGTATGAAAAACATACTAACAAATATCTCAACCAATGAAAAAGGATTAAACATCGTAAATAAACTTAAAGTAAATGTTAAAAAAACAATAAAGATTGAAAAATCTATGATTACTTCAGCAGAATTTGCAATATCGTATACAACTGGAAAAGTTCTAGATAGGGTTTTGGGTTAAGTACATATGTTTCTATACTTTTCCAAAACTCCCACTCAAAAAAATTAAGCTATACTTCCCCAAAAAAAGAACAAACAACCCATGCAAAAACTAATAAACCTACTAACCCAAAAAACAGACCTACAAAAAAATCAAATCACAAACATTTTAAAACTTCTAAATGAAGGTTCTACCATTCCTTTTATTGCTCGTTATCGAAAAGAGATGACAGGGGGTGCTAGTGATGATGAGCTTCGTGAGTTTTATGAGGTCTATCTGTCGACTAAACGTCTGCTTGAACGTCAAGAGGAGATTTTGAAGTTTTTGGAGGAGCGAGGGGTTTTGACCTCTGAACTTCGACGTGCTATTGAAGAGGCTGTTAGTATGAGCCAAGTTGAAGATATTTACAGACCTTATAAAGAGAAAAAAAATACCCGTGCTTTGGTGGCGATTAAGAATGGGTTAGAGCCATTGGCAAATCTGTTGCAGTCGGCAAAGTTGAGCAAAGAGGAGTTTGAAGCTAAGGCTAGAGCTTTTGTTAAGGGTGATGTAAAGTCGGTGGACGATGCTATTAAAGGGGCAAAGGACATTGTGGCTGAACGCTTTGCAGACAACCCAAAAGAGCGTAAGATAGTGCGTGAGATGACAGAGAGACATGGGGTGTTAGAGTGTAAAAAGGGTAAAGAGTTTGATGAGAATGGAGTTTATAAAAACTATAAAGAGCATAGCGAAAAGGTGGCTTTTGTTCCCTCTCACCGTTATCTTGCTATTCGTCGTGGGGAGAAAGAGAAACAGCTTTCGGTGAAGATAACTATTGATAGTGAGCGATATTTGGAGACGCTTAAACGTTTTAAGTTGCGTGACCATATGGGAAGCTCTAAAGAGATTTTATTTGAGGCGTACAGAGATGGCTTTAAACGTCTACTCTATCCGTCGATTGAGCGTGAGGTGGCGAGTATGTTGAAAGAGAGGGCCGATTTGTCGGCTATTGGGGTTTTTGGTAAAAACTTGGCTCAACTCTTTATGACTCCACCTGTAACGGGAAAGGTGCTTTTAGGTGCTGACCCTGCCTATAAATCGGGGTGTAAGTTGGTAGTTTTGGATAAAAATGGAAGCTATCTTGAAGATGCACTTATTTTCCCTGCTCCTCCAAAATCGGACTTTGAAGGGTCTCGAAAGGTGGTGCTTGATTTGGTTAAGAAGTATGGGGTTGATGGGGTCGTCATAGGAAATGGAACAGCCTCTAAAGAGACACAAGAGTTTTTTGCCAAGATAAACAAAGAGTTAAATGGAGCGTTAAAATATACGGTAGTTTCAGAGGCAGGGGCTTCGGTCTATTCGGCTTCTAAAGTTGGGGCAGAGGAGTACCCAAATTTGGATGTTACAGTGCGTGGGGCAATCTCTATTGCAGGGCGTGTTCGTGACCCTATGGCTACGTTGGTGAAGATAGACCCAAAATCGTTGGGGATTGGGCAGTATCAACACGATGTTGACCAAAAACTCTTGGAGCGAAAACTTCATGAGGGGGTGGAAGATTTGGTTAACCGTGTTGGGGTTGATGTTAACTCGGCTTCGGCTTCTCTTCTTTCTTTTGTGGCAGGGGTTGGAAAGAGGTTGGCTAAAAATATTGTGGAATACCGTGAAAAACATGGAGCGTTTAAATCTAAAAAAGAGTTGTTAAAGGTCAAAGGGTTAGGGGCGAAAGCTTATGAGCAGATGGCAGGTTTTATTCGTATTCGAGAGGGTGAGAGTATTTTTGACAATACAGGGATTCACCCTGAGAGTTACGGTGTGGCGAGTCGTCTTCAAAAGCTCTCTGATACGAATGATACTAAAGCTTTAGCCCAAGAGTTTGGAGTAGGGGAGGAGACTCTAAAAGACATCTTAAAAGAGTTGGCTAAACCTGGTTTTGACCCACGTGAAGAGCTTGACGCGATTCCTTTTAAAGACAATATGACCGACATTACTCAACTGCGTGAGGGGAGTGTGGTTTCAGGGGTGGTGAGAAATATTGCAGATTTTGGTGCGTTTGTGGATATTGGGTTAAAAAATGATGGAATGATTCATATTTCTCAGATGAGTGAAAAGCGTATTAAACACCCTTTGGAGGTGCTTTCTGTTAATCAATATTTGGGACGTGTTCGGGTGATTTCGGTGGATATTGAGAGGCAGAAGGTGGGGTTGAGTTTAAAAGAGTAAAGATAAGATACGCTTTACCTTTTTAGATTTTTTTTTGCTGTTTATTAGGTATAACTCTTAGTTAATAGTAAATATAATCAAATTATTAATTTTAAAAAGGAAACAACTTATGAAAAGAACAATTATATACTCACTGATGACACTATCTCTATTAACAAATCTTCATGCTAAGGAGAGTTTAAATCCAGTAGAGATTATGCAAGAGGCACTCTCTAAAATGGAAGCAGTAGCAAAGAGAGGGAATGATATAAATATTAGCAATACAGATACTTCTACTTTTACCCTTGGTAAATATGGGACTTTTAAATTTGAAAAAGCCAATGATAATGTCTATATTATGCATGGACCAGTGGTTGGACCAAATAAAGAGAATGAAGGTTTTATGAATAACCCAGCAGTTATAGAGTCTGAACATGGTTTAATAGTCATTGACCCAGGTGGA
>JALVEV010000119.1 GCA_027030605.1 Campylobacteraceae bacterium
ATGCCAAGTTCAAAAAACTTCTCTCTAAGTTGTGAACCATCTTCTAGTTTGTAACGTATATAGACTCCATCATATCCTAACCCTTGAAATGCTAAATTGTGCATAAGGGGTGATTTTGAGTGAGAGACAGGGTTTCCAAATATAGTAAAGAGTTGCATTATAAATCTACCTACTTTTTAGAGAGAGTATAACATTTTCGTAGGGTGTAGTCCCTGACTACACCAAATTTTTTTTAAAGTTTCTCCATATCTTTAATAGTAGCCAACAAAGCTCCTAGTTTATTTTTAACTTCAAGATACTCTAACTCAGGAACAGAGTCAGCAACTACCCCAGCACCAGCTTGAAGTGTAATAGAGTCAGGTTTAAGAAGAGCTGTTCTAATAGCAATAGAGCTATCCATCTCTCCATTAAAGGCAAAGTAGCCAACAGAGCCAGAGTAGAAGCCACGTTTTAGTTGCTCAAACCGTGCAATAAGCTCCATAGCCATAATCTTAGGAGCTCCTGTCATAGTTCCTGCTGTAAATGTAGCACGAAAGAGGTCAAACATATCTTTCTTCTCATCAATAGTAGCCTCAACATCACTTACCATGTGCATAACATGACTATAACGCTCAACTCTCATCATGTCAGTAACTTTAACTGTTCCTACTTTTGCTACACGTCCAACATCATTTCGTCCTAAATCAACAAGCATAAGGTGTTCTGCACACTCTTTTGGGTCATTTATCATCTCAAGTTCAAGCTCTTTGTCTCTTGCTAGACTCTTTCCTCGTTTTCTAGTTCCTGCAATAGGACGAAGTAGAATCTCATCATTGGTAAGTTTTACCATCACTTCTGGAGATGAACCACAGATAGAGAACTCTTCATAGTCAAGTAAAAAGAGGTAAGGAGATGGGTTTTTAGAGCGTAAAAGTCTATAGAAACTTAAAGGGTCAATCTCTCCTTTTTGAGTATAGCGATTAGCAAGAAGAATCTGAAAAATATCTCCTGCTCGGATTGACTCTTTAGCTTCTACTACCATCTCTTTAAAACGCTCCTCCTCAATAGAGAAAGTTCCCTCTCCATCTAGTTTTGCTCTCTTTAGCTCTTGTGGTTTTGATGGCTCTTTTAAAATAGCCTCTATTTTATCTATAGCATCACCATACTTCTTATCATTTTGAATAATAGTGAGTGTTGATGACTTATGAGAAAAGGCAAGTAGAACAGAGGGACGAACCAAATCAAGGTCAGGTGTTTGAAGTGGGTCATAAAGGCTATCCATTGTAGCTTTAAGTATTGGCTCAAAAACTTTAACCATATCGTAACCAATAAAGCCAATAAATCCATCAGTAAAGGCAAAACCAACTTGGTCTGCTCTTGATTGAAATAGTTTTTTATCTAGTCTATTGTAGTAGTTTTGAAGGAAACTGAAGGGGTCACTCTCTAGTGTAGTAGTTTTACCATCTACATTGGTATAGAGTGTTTCACTGTTTTTATAAACAATACGCTCCATTGCTCCAATGGTAATAAAAGAGAAGTTACCCTCTGGTGTGTTTACCACACTTTCAAAAAGCATGGTTACATCCTCTTTGAAAAGCTCTTTTATCTTTCCATACATGGAAACAGGAGTGAGTTGGTCAAAGAGAAGTTGTTTTATCATTTTATGGAACTACCTTTTTGACATAAGCACCTTTAAGGATATGTGCTTTTACTTTAGAAAGATTTTTTGCAGCTTGAGCTGAGCTAGAAAAAGGTCCTACAAATACACGAGTTAAGTTGGCATTTCCCTCCACCTTTTGTAATGCATAATTAAAGTTTTGTTTTTTAATTTTGCTAATAATTGTTTTAGTATTTTTGTATGATCCTACTTGAATATAGTAGCTACGTGTAAGTTTTTTCTGTTTTCCTCCAAGGTAGCTACTACTATGTGTAGTTGATTTTTTAGTAACATATTTTTTAGCTGTATGCTTTTTAACAACAACTCTATCTGCATACTCTCTTTTAGGGGTAGATGAGTGCTTAGTAGTGCTAGTATGCTTTTTAGTTACTGTAGTGTGTTTACTTGAACTAGAATGTTTTGGTGTTTTATATGTTCCAGTTACCAGTTTTTTCACCTCTTTTGCAGGTTTAACAGGTTCATGTGTTCTCAAAGGAGTTTTGGTTCTAGAGCTACTGTTTCTTTCAAGGATGTTAGAGATAACAGGTACTTTTTTTGTTGTAGTAGCAACTGCTGCCGTTGTCGCTGCTGCCGCTAATGCCGCTTTTGTTCCATTACTCAAGCCACTTGCAAGGCTCTCATTTTTATCTGCTTGAACTTCTGATGCTAAGCCTGTTGGGGTCATCTCTTCACCCTCTTTAGTTCCATCTGTACTTAAAATAAGTCTAGTAATAACTACCGATATTACTAAAATAATAAAAAGTAAAGCTAAAAGAGTCAATATACTTTTAAGGGGTGTTTTCTTAGGGCTGTCAAGTTCATCAATCTTGATGTCATGTAGATTTTTATCTGCCATAGTTGTGGTCTCCATTTTTTTAAACGAATTATAACACAAAAAAAAGAATATAGTGCAAAAAATTTACAATTTTTGAGTAGGAAGTGTAATTATATTATAGTTTTTTGGTAAAAATTTGTTAGGATAAATTTTATAACTCTTTTTTGACTTAAGTTCTAAGTGATGTTTAATATTTTCAACTTGGGTATAAGCCAGTTCAAGTGATATGTTATTTCTAGGAATAAAGAGCTGTAAGAGCATTTTTTTACTGTTGAAGTAGCATTGATAATTATCTATTTGGAGACTCTTTAAGAGATATTTAAGTAGAGAGTAGAATTGACTCCAATCCTCTTGATGGTACTCAATAACTAAATAGTTAACTAGGTCATTCTCTTCTATAAGTGGAAGAGCCAATGTAATTTCATTCCTAAGATGTTGTTCTAATAGTTGAGGAGTTATTCCACTCTTTATCTCCTCGAACTTACTGTAAAGTGTTCGATTATTAAAAGTAATTTTTTTAACAATCGAACTGTTTTGCAGATAAACATGCTTCGCCGAAAACTCTAAATCTAAAATAGCTATTTTCACGATAGTAGGGCTTACTTAATAGATTGGTTTATCATAAATTACAAAGTTAGAAGCTAGTTCTTTCATCTCTTCTTTAATTTTTGCATGAAGTTCACTATCTTCAATGTTATCAAGAACATCGGCAATCTTGTTTGCAATAATCTCAAACTCAGCCTCTTTCATGCCACGGCTAGTAAGTGCTGCTGAGCCTATGCGAATACCAGAGGTTACAAATGGACTTCTAGTCTCTCCTG
>JALVEV010000120.1 GCA_027030605.1 Campylobacteraceae bacterium
AATGTGGACAACTCCTGTACTTTCTTTCAATAAGAAAAGGTAGGTTTTATTATTGACTTCATAGAACTCTACTGTTGTCCAACCACTAGTCCAATCATATCCATAAACTTTTTCTGCAATAGTAGGAAAAGTCCGAGTTGATATAGAAATATTTAATTTATAATAAGCACCATCACCTTTAAACTCAGCTTTCTTATGTAATTGACCATCTTTAACTACTTTATTATGCGTGGTCATAATTCTACATGTATTAATTTCATCATCTTTATCTACACCAGTAGCAAGAAGTTCCATTGTATCTTCTAAAGCAGTAAAGAGACCAATGCTTTTAACATCACTTGTAATGGTTGTTTTTATTTCATCTTTAACATTAGAAGAGATATCAGATATAATTTTTTCAAAGTTATGATTAAAATCACTCAAACTATGCACATCTTTAAGCATTCTTTCAAGATTATGTAAACTTGGTAAGTTTGTAATGTATTTATTAAGTGCTTTAGCTCCAGCTTTATAACCCTTAATTATGGCACTATTAGTTGGTCCAGAATCTTCATCAAATGCTACTATAACTACTCCTGAAATAGAACCAATAAAAGGTAGTTTTTTAACATCTAAAGAGAGGTGACCAATATTAGCAGGGACATAGCAAGAGTGACCATCATTTAAATCACCTCCAAGATTACCATGTCCTGGATTAGGAATCTCCACAACAAACTCTTTTTTCTTTAATGATTGTCTATCAATATGAATACCATACACCCACAAAAATGGACTGTCTGCACCTGTAAAATCTTCTGTATCTATGACTTTAAAATGTTCAAGATAGAAATTTAGTCTAGAGTTACTATAGTGATTGTCTTTATCGTTATTCGTAAGACTATAAAGAGCATTAAGATTAATCTTCGGAGGTATGGATAAAGAAGGAATTTCAATAACTTCAATATTATTTTTCTCATTTAATTCATTAATACGATGACTTGCATCTACTTCAACCAATAATTTATCAACATCTTTTAAATAGTTGTTCTCTGCACTACGATATATCATTAAGTTTAGATTTTTTTCTACACTCTTTCCTGCTTTGAGATGAGGAATCCATAATTGAATAAAAGTTTTATAATCACCTACTTTTCTTTTGTATTGAATGTTTACTAAAAAACCTTGACTATCTACTAATCCATTATTTTTAATCTTGAAATGTATTCGTTTTTCTTTATCATTCCAAATAATTTTTGACTCATTTACTAATAAATCAGCCTTAAAAGTAAATGGAAATGGAGACCAATGATTACTATGATTAATATTTATGTATGAATTTAAAGTGTTATCTTTTTTCATAATGCTGTCCTTTTTTATCTGTTTCTCTTTTTTTTAATATTTTACTTTTTGAAAAAAATAAAATACAATTACAAAATTTATTTTTTAATAACAAATAGTAGTATATGCTAATATAATGACAAAATAATTTCATTTTAATTACTCTATAAGTTAGGAAAAGGGGTAGAAGATGAATAGAATTATGATTGTAGAAGATGATACAAGGTGTATTAAACATTTAAAACAAATTATTGATACTGATGAATCTCAAATAATTTCAATTACAAAAGAGAGTGCAGAAGCTATAAAGTTTTATAAAATGTTAAAACCAAATATTGTTTTAATTGATATTGTCTTACATGGTAAAGAGAGTGGTATTGATATTGCAGAAAAACTAAAAGCAATTAATCCTGCTTTAAAAATTATATTTTTAACAGAGTATTCAAGCAAAGAGCTTATAGACTTAGTTGTTGACTTAAAAGCTTATGGATATATGATTAAGCCCATTAATCCTCATGAGATTATTGCTACTATTAAACTCTCTTTACTACATAAAGATATTGAAGAACTTTCAAATATAGATGAAGTAGTTAAGCTTAAGGAAGGTTACTTATTTAATATAAAATCATCTATACTTAGCTATAATGAAGAAGAAATACCGATAAGTAAACAACAAAAAAAGTTACTTAAGTTGTTGAGTAAAAATCTAAACTATACTGTTTCATATGAGCAAATATCTTATTATATTTGGGGAGAAAAAAAAACTATTGCTACTATACGCACACTTATTTATAGGCTTAGACAGAAATTAAAGGTTAATATCATACGTAATACGAGTAGTTACGGTTATAGTTTACAAGGAGCATAAATAATCTCATTTTGAACTTTATATTTGAATGAATAACTCTTAGCTCTTTGGAAACACCAATCTAAACAGACTCCCCTTTTTAAGCTCAGACTCTAATGAAATCTCAATTTTATTAGCACGACAAATTCCCATGACAATGTCAAGACCTATTCCAAAACCACCTGTGCCTTTTTTGTTGACACGTTTGTAGCGTTTAAAAATTCTCTTTTGGTCCTCTTTTGCGATACCTTGCCCTTCATCTTTAATGGTTAAGATATTCTCTTGTAGTGTTATCTCGATGGTTTTGTTATTGTAGGAGTATTTAATGGCATTTGAGATGAGATTGTTAAGTAGCTTTCGTATACTATTTTTGTCCATATTTACTATAAAAGTGTTGAGTTCAGCGTTGATAGTTATATTTTTGTTAGAGGCTATCTCTTGGAAATATTTGATAGAAGCGTAGGTCTCCTCTGCTAAGTCAAACTCCTCTTTGACTTCAACATCTAACTCATGAAAAGCTAGGTAGGCAATAGAGTTATAGGTTTCTGAAATCATTTTTGAACTCATAAGCATATGTTCTACCATCTCTTTGTCATAACTGTTTTTTAAGTAGTTAGCAGACATCATCAGAGCAGTTACAGGGGTATTAAGCTCATGAGCAGAGTCTTTCATGAAACGGCTCAAAATAGCAAAGTTCTCTTTAACAGGTTTAAGCAAAAGCCGACTAAGAAAGTAACCAACAAAAGCAACAAAGATAGAGGCTATAAAGAGCATAATCCATATAAGAGATTTTAGGTTTGCCATATTGGTAGAGAGTTTTGAGTCCTCAATGACTATAAACTCAACATTATCTATAGGGTTAACTAACTCTTCAACATAAAAGGCAGAGGTGTTGTTGTTGTAGTTGAGCTGATTAAAATTGATTTTTTTAGTTGTGAGATTTGAGCGAATGAGATTTCTGTTTTTATCAAAAAGACCTACACGAATGTCTGACTCTTTTTGAAAAAAGGAGTCAATATTGTTATGTTTCATTAGGCTAACTTTTATTTGGTCAACTGTACTTTTTAAAGTTAGTCCACACATACGGTCAATATTTGCTATCTTCTCTTTATAATAAAAAAATCCAATGGTTCCTAGCATTAAGACCGAAGAGGAGATGTAGATGACTAAAAATCGAATAAGGGCATGGCGTTCATTATGATACAAGGCAGTACCCCATTCCACGGATGGTCTCTATGCTCTCTTTTCCAATTAAGGCTCGTAGATTTCGAATATAGACGCGTAAGGTTGCATCGCTTGGCATGGTCTCATACGTCCATAGGTTTTGAGTAAGTTCCTCTTTTGAGACCGTTCGATTTCGATGGGTTACTAAATAATTAAGAAGTTCAGACTCTTTTTTAGCTAAAGAGAAAGTTTTACCATTTTTAGTGATTTTATGATTCATCGTATCAAAAAGCGTATCATCTGCAATTTGAATAGGTATGTTTTGCTCAATATTAAAGGTACGACTAATGTTCTCAATACGCATGTCAAGTTCATCTAGCTCAAACGGTTTTTTGATGTAGTCATTACAACCATGAGTAAAGGCTTTTTTGAGGTGAATGGTATCTTGATAAGCTGTTATCATAATAATGGGAGTTGTATCGTTATATTCACGAAGCTCTTTAATGAGTTCTAGCCCTGTTAGTCCAGGGACATTTGAGTCTAAAATAAGTAGGTCAAACTTTTGGGTTTCAACCATTTCTAATGCTGTGTCACCATCGTAGACAGGAGTAACTTTATAGTTTAAAGAGAGATGTTTAGTTAAAATTTTTGAGAGTAGGGTATCATCTTCGAGTAGTAATATCTTCATAACCTATTAACTCCTAAATATTATTCGTAACATTATAGTATAGTTTTTGTTTAGGGGCTGTTTAGAGAAGTTTAGATATCTGCTTATCAAGCTCATTTAGGCTCCACCAATTAGGATAAACAGCATCATAATAGGGTTGTGTTACTTTTTGAAATGTCTCCTCATCTTCAAAGATATTGACACACCAGTTAAAATCAATATCTCTATTTCTTAATGCCTCTATACTTAGCTCTGTATCGTTTATACAGCCCAGTTTAGAAGGTGTTACTAAAAGGGTTTTGCACTTTAACTCATTTATTAAATCTATCATTTTATAGTTTTGAGTTATGGGAACCATAAGACCACCTGCACCCTCTATAATCAGTAGGTCACAAAGTTGTTGTAGTTCCATAATTTTATCTTTTATTTTTTCTATATCAATGGTTCTTTGAGTATCTGCACAAAAAGGAGCAGCAGGGAGTTCAAAAGTATAGGCTGTAATATCTTTTGCTTTAAGGTTAGAGAAGTTAGGGTTGTACTTTTGTACACTCTCTAGTAGTAGCTTTGCATCAAGAGGTTCTCTTTTAACTCCTGTTTCAATGAGTTTACAGACACCAACTGAAATAGTTTGTTTACTAAAGCTTTCTATCAGTTTTATGGTGGTATAACTTTTACCAACATTAGTATTGGTTGCTGTTACAAAAAGCATTTTCACGATGAACTCCAAATTTTATTTGGATTGTAACATAAAATAAGCTATACTATATATCTTTATAGAGTACAGAGGAAAAACATTGGCAAGAATAGACGAAGAAGTAGAAATATTATTGGATTTGGATGAACCAATTCAATATAAAGTGCTATTACACAATGATGATTATACAACTATGGAATTTGTTGTTGATATTTTAATGAACGTTTTTCATAAAAGTTTAGAGGAAGCTGAACTTATTATGTTCGAGATTCATAAAGCAGGAAAAGGGGTGTGTGGGATTTTTACTTACGAAATTGCAGAGACAAAGGTACATCAGGTGAGAGAGATGGCAAAAAGTAGTGGTTTTCCACTATTAGCCACAATGGAAGAAGTATAGTATGAGATACATTTTTTAAAGGAGAAAAAATGATAAGCATAGAATTAAATAAGATTTTTAGAGAGTCGGTAAAATTTGCAAAAGAGAATAGACATGAGTATTTAACTCTGGAGCATATCTTTTTATCCATTTTAAATAGTAAAGAGGGGAGTGAGATTTTAAGTATGATTGGTGCCAATGTCGAGGAGATGAAGAGATTGACACTAAGTTATATTGAAGCCAATAATCCTGTCATGGAAGAGCTTGAAGATGGCGAGGAGCATAACCCTTATGAGACAGTTACTCTCTCAAATGTTATGAATGACATGGTAAGTCACATCAATGCATCGGGACGAACTGAAGCAAAAATAGGTGACCTTTTAGCTTCTATCTTTACACAAGAGAAGAGTTATGCATATGCTATCTTAACACATGAAGGGGTAACTCGATTAGATGTACTTGAGGTAATTTCACATAGTGATGTTAGTAGTAGTGAAAGTTTTATAGAAGAGGAAGATGATGAACATCCAAATCTTGCGGCTTATACTACAGAGTTGGTAGCAGTAGCACGTGCAGGTAAAATTGACCCTGTTGTCGGTCGTCAAGATGAAATTGACCGTGTTATGCAAACGCTTTGTCGTCGTAAGAAAAACAATCCACTTCTTGTAGGTGAACCTGGAGTTGGTAAGACAGCTATTGCAGAGGGTCTTGCTTTAAAGATTGCTCAAGATGAAGTTCCCGATATACTTAAAGGTTCATCTATTTTTGGTTTAGATTTGGGAGCTATGATTTCAGGAACTAAATATAGAGGTGATTTTGAGAAGCGTCTTAAAGGTGTATTGAGTGAGATTCGTACTATAGATAAAGCGATTATCTTTATTGATGAGATTCATACACTAGTTGGTGCAGGTTCTACCTCTGGTGGAAGCATGGATGCCGCCAATCTTCTTAAACCTGCTTTGGCAAGAGGAGAGTTAAAGTGTATTGGGGCAACTACTTATGCTGAGTTTAGAAACCATTTAGATAAAGACAAAGCTCTCTCTCGACGTTTCTCTAAGATTGATATTGATGAGCCTTCAAAAGCAGATACTTTAACTATTTTACATGGTATTAAAAATAAGTATGAAGAGTATCATAAAATCTCTTTTTCAGAGGAGGCGTTACAAGCTGCTGTTGATTTGAGTGTGAAGTATCTTCATGACCGATTTTTACCAGATAAGGCGATGGATATTATTGATGAAGTGGGAGCTCACTTTATGCTACAAGACAAGTCAGATGTAACAGTTGAGCGTAGTGACATAGAGCAGTCGGTAGCCAGAATGTTAAAACTTCCATCAACGGTTGTCTCCTCGGATGATGTCTCTAAGCTAAAAGATATGGCAAAAACCATTAAGTCTAAGATTATTGGTCAAGATGAGGCGATTGATAAAGTGGTTCATGCCATTAAACGCTCATATGCAGGATTGAACAAAGAGAATGCACCTATTGGTTCGTTCCTCTTTGTTGGACCTACAGGGGTTGGTAAAACAGCACTTAGTACAGAGTTGGCAAATAGCATGAATATTCACTTTGAACGACTAGATATGAGTGAGTATATGGAGAAACACTCTGTAAGTCGCCTTGTTGGAGCCCCTCCAGGGTATGTTGGGTATGAACAGGGTGGACTCTTAACAGAGATGACCAAGAAAAACCCTCACATGGTTCTGTTGCTTGATGAGGTTGAGAAAGCTCACCCAGATATTATGAATATCTTACTTCAAGTAATGGATGGTGCAAAGTTAACTGATAATAATGGAATGGTAAGTGACTTTAAAAATGTTGTGCTTATTATGACCTCTAACCTTGGAACTAAAGAGCCAAATGTAATGGGCTTCAACAAAGATACATCTGCTAAAACAGACAATGCTCTAAGAGATTTTTTCTCACCAGAGTTTAGAAACCGTCTAAGTGGAGTTATTGAGTTTAAGCACCTCTCTCTTGAAGTTATTGAGAAGATTGTAGAGCGAGAGATAGCAAAACTCAATGAGCAGATGGAGAGTAAAAATATTACAATTAAACTTGGTAAAAAAGCACGTACCTATGTTGCAAAAAAAGGTTACTCTGATGTTTATGGTGCTAGAGAGATTTCAAGAGTTATTGACAATGAGATAAAAGAGGCACTAACTGATGAAATTTTATTTGGTCAACTTAAAGATGGTGGTTCTGTTAAAGTGACTTATAAGCAGGAGAAGTTAAATTTTGTCTTTAACGGATGATTACTATTTACCTCCTTTAAGAAGTGCCCATATTTTTCCCTCAGCTCGAACAGCGAGTGAAGAGGGACTTGTCGCTTACGGTGGAGATTTAAATCCAAATCGTATTCTAAAAGCTTATAGAGAGGGAATTTTCCCTTGGTATTCTGAAGGAGACCCTATCTTATGGTGGTCTCCAAATCCCCGTCTTCTACTTTTTCCTCAAGATTTTAAAGTTAACAAATCATTTCGTAGAGTTCTGCGTAATAGAGGTTTTGAGATAAAGTTTGACCATGCTTTTGAAGAGGTTATTGCCCATTGTGCTAAAGTACCTAGAGTAGGGCAGGATGGTACATGGTTAACAGAGGAGATGAAAGAGGCGTATATAGAGCTACATCATATGGGTTTTGCTCACTCTGTTGAGACCTATCTTGATGGTGAGTTGGTTGGTGGACTCTATGGTATTGCTATGGGGGGTGGATTTTTTGGTGAGTCTATGTTTTCACTCACTTCTAATGCTTCTCGTGTTTCTCTCTGTGCATTAAGTAGTATTTGTGTTGAAAAAAGCTATGATTTTATTGATTGTCAAGTACCAACACCTCACATGATAAATTGGGGAGCAAAATTGGTTGAACGAGATGATTTTTTAGACTTATTAGAAGCAACACTAAATAAAAAGACAGACTTTGGTTCATGGAGGAGCTGGAGTTGGTCTTATAGAGAAAAATAGTATTTACACAGGGAGAACAAAGGTCATGGTCAATAGAGATATTAACTTTTCGTTATGGTTGGATTTTATAGAGAGGGATTACCTAAAAAATGAGTTTTCAGAACTGATTGAAAAGGGTATTATTAATGGGGCAACTTCAAACCCTGCTATTTTTGCAAAAGCTATTACAACTTCTCCAGCATATAAAGAGCAACTGGCTTCATTGGAAGGTAAATCGCCTAAAGAGAAATATGAGGCTTTGGCTATTCAAGATATTAAAACTGCTGCACAGATATTACGACCACTTTATGATGAAGGAAACGATGGTTATATATCTATTGAGGTAGACCCTTTTTTATGTAATGATACAGAGGGGACTATTGAAGAGGGAAAACGTCTCTTTAAAGCAATTGGAGAGCCGAATGTTATGGTAAAAGTTCCTGCTACTCAAGCAGGATATGAAGCGATGTCTGCACTTATGGCAGATGGAATCTCTGTTAATGCAACCTTGGTTTTTTCTCCTAAACAGGCAACACAATGTTTTAAAGCAATGACAAAAGGGATTGCTAAAGGTGAAAATTATGGTGCTTGTCGTGTTGAGGGTGTAATCTCTGTTTTTGTGAGTCGTTTTGACCGAGCATTAGATGCTGAGTTAGAACAAGCAGGAATTGACCCTTCTAAGACAGGAATCTACAATGCAGCGAAAATCTATAATATGATAGAGGATAATAAAGTTCCTAATATTCGAGCATTGTTTGCAAGTACAGGTGTGAAGGGTGATAACTTAGTTCCCAACTATTATGTAAAAGAGCTAATGGCACCGCACTCTGTTAATACAGCTCCTCTTTCAACTATTGAAGCACATATCAAAACAAATGATAATGCAGAAGCCTTACCTATAGAGAATAGTGTGATTAATGGCTATTTTATGAATCTTGAGGATAATGATTTTAAGATGGATAAAATTTATAAACAGCTTCTTGATGAAGGATTAGTCGCTTTTGAAGAGTCATTTACTGATATGTTAAATCAGATTGCATAGGATAGGTTTTAACCTTCCTATCCTATTTTCTCTTCTTTTTCTTTTTGTTTTTAACTCTTCTCCCATTTTTAGGTAAACTTATCTTAAAGTTTACTAAACATAAGATTTTTTAATATACAATGCTAACACTTTTTTAATATTAGGAATGAATATGAATGAACTCTTTTTAGCAATCAATACATTTTTTGAAAAAATTCTCTTTTTTGATATATTCTTTGGACAAGTAGAGGGAACAACTTTTCCTTTTGTAGTGGCGTGGCTTATTGCAGGAGGAGTCTATTTGACCTTTAAGATGGGATTTGTCAATCTTAGAATGTTTAAACACTCATTTGACATTGTAAGAGGACGCTACAAAACAAAAGAAGATAGAGGTCTTATTACTCCTTTTCAATCTCTCTCCACAGCACTTTCAGCTACAGTTGGTATTGGTAATATTGCTGCTGTCTCCATTGCTATCTCTTGGGGTGGAGCAGGGGCAGCCTTTTGGATGATATTGGCAGGTTTTTTAGGTATGACTCTTAAGTTTACAGAGGTAACTTTGTCTGTAAAACATAGAGAGTTTTTGCCCGATGGGACTATTATGGGTGGAGGTATGGAGTACCTTTCACGAGGAGTAGCCGAAAAAGGAATGCCTACTTTAGGTAAATATTTAGCCATTATCTTTGCTTTTTTTATGGTTTTAGGAGCCTTAGGGGCAGGAAATCTTTTTCAAATCTCTCAATCTTTAGCGATTGTTCAGACTCATATCCCCTTTATTGGTGAGCATGGTTATGTTTTTGGAATTTTTATGGCATTTATTACAGGATTGGTTATTATTGGAGGTATTAAGCGTATTGCTCATGTTGCTGAAGCTATTGTACCTCTTATGGTTGTTTTTTATCTACTAATGGTTTCATGGGTACTCATTACCTATTGGTCATCTATTCCTAGTGCTTTTGCATTGATTATCTCTGAGGCATTTCACCCTACAGCCGTAGCAGGTGGGGTAGCAGGGGCTATGGTTCAAGGGTTCCAAAGAGCTGTCTTCTCAAATGAAGCAGGGCTTGGTTCAGCAGGTATTGCCCACTCTGTTGCTAAAGTAAAATATCCAGTACGTCAGGGAATGGTATCTCTTTATGAACCATTTATAGACACGGTTGTAGTCTGTACTATGACAGCTTTAGTAGTTATCTTGACAGGAACCTATACTGGTGGAACTGAAACTTTAGATGCTGCTATTGCTGCTAAGCAAGGTGCAGTGATTACCTCTACAGCTTTTGGTTCTGTAGTCTCTTGGTTTCCTAATATTTTAGGTATAGCTATTTTCCTATTTGCCTTTTCCACTATGATTTCATGGTCATACTACGGAGAGAGAGCATGGGTTTACCTTTTTGGTTCTAAGACATCTATTGTCTATAAACTTATTTTTTTAGGTTGTATTGTTATTGCCACAGTAACAAACACAGGCTTAATGGTTGACTTCTCTTCAATTCTATTTTTAGCTTTAGCTGTACCAAATATCTTTGGACTTTTGCTTATGTCAGGAGATGTTAGAGAGATGTTAACAGAGTATTTAAAGAAATTAAAGTCAGGAGAGTTAGATGCAGAGGCTATAAGGGATTAGTCTTTTATTATAAAATATTACAATTTGACATATTATTATCTATTTTAGGTTTTTCTTTAGTATAATAAAGAAATTTTTTAAAGGAGTAGCATGAGCGAGGTACAACAGATAATTGATAATCTATTAAGTCATTCTACTTCTTATAGCTCTATTGAACTCTTTGCAGGGGCAGGGGGTATGGCTCTTGGTATGGAGAGAGCAGGAGTAGAGCATATACTTCTTAATGACTTTGACCGTTATGCAACTCAAACACTAAAAAGAAATCGTCCAAAGTGGAATGTTGTTCATGGAGATATTGCACAAATTGATTTTACACCCTATAGAGGTATAGATATTTTAACAGGTGGTTTTCCTTGTCAAGCATTCTCTTATGCAGGTAAGAAACGAGGTTTAGAAGATACAAGAGGGACTCTGTTTTATGAGTTTGCACGAGCTTTAAAGGAGTCTGAACCTAAAGTATTTTTAGCAGAGAATGTAAAGGGGCTAAAGAGCCATGATGGTGGACGAACACTAGAGACCATGGTTGAAGTTTTTAAGTCTATGGGTTATGAGGTGTTAGAGCCAAAGGTATTAAAAGCAATCCACTACCAAGTACCCCAAAAACGAGAACGACTCTTTATAGTAGGAATAAAAAAGGAGTATGCCCAAAAAGTAACTTTTCAGTGGCCCAAACCAAGTGATAAAATTTATACTCTAAGAGATGCTCTTTGCAAGGGTGAGCTTTTTGATTGCGATGTTCCCTCATCACAAGGTCAAGTTTACCCTGAAAAGAAAAAGAGAGTTTTAGATTTGGTTCCAGCAGGTGGGTATTGGCGTGATTTACCTCTTGAGGTTCAAAAAGAGTATATGATGAAGAGTTACTATCTTGGTGGAGGAAAAACTGGAATTGCTAGACGAATTGCTTGGGACGAGCCTTCACTTACACTAACTTGTTCACCTGCTCAAAAGCAGACAGAGCGTTGTCACCCAGATGAGACACGACCATTTACAGTTAGAGAGTATGCACGTATTCAAACCTTTCCAGATGA
>JALVEV010000121.1 GCA_027030605.1 Campylobacteraceae bacterium
CAATATAATCTTTCTTTTGATGAATTTATGGTAAAATTAACTCAACAACTAAATGAAGGTAAAATTTGAGTAGACAAAACAACAGAAACAACAGAGGAAGAAAGAAACCAGATGATACTGTTATGAATGATAAAATTCGTGACAGAGAACTCCGAGTTTTAGGTGATGAGGGTGAACAAATAGGGATAATTTCTCGTGATGAAGCACTTCAAATTGCAGATAGCAAAGGACTAGATTTAGTTCTTGTATCTCCAAATGCTAAACCTCCTGTTGCCAAGATTATGGACTACGGTAAGTTTAAGTATGAGCAAGAGAAGAAGAAAAAAGAGGCAAGAAAAAACCAAAAAACCATTGATGTAAAAGAGGTAAAATTCTCTTGTAAAATTGCTGATGGTGATATTGCCTATAAAGTGAAACATGCACGAGAGTTTTTAGAGGCTGGAAAGCATGTAAAACTAAGAGTCTTCTTACGTGGTAGAGAGATGGCAAACCCTGAATGGGGTGTTGATGTCCTTAACCGTGTTTGGCCTATGCTTGAAGATGTAGGGAATCTTGAGCAAGATGCAAAACGTGATGGTCGTTACGTAAATATGTATGTAACACCTAAAAAGAAGTAGTTTAATATTTCTATTTAAACCTATGGGACAATAACGACTATTGTTCCATTTTTCGTCTGTTCCCATACCTCTTCTATATCATCATTGGTCATAGCAATACACCCTTGTGTCCAATCTATAAATACATTCATCCAATCTCCATAAGGAGAGAGTGACCAAGCAGGTGGTGTTCCATGAATCATTATCATCCCCCCTGGACTTGCCCCTAACTCTTTAGCATGTGCTTTATCTTTAGCATTAGGGTAAGAGACATGCAGAGATTTATAGTATTGATTACTCTCTTGTCGCCAATCTAATCGGTAGACCCCCTCTGGTGTCTTCATATCACCCTCTATCTCTTTTGGACCTTCGGGTATTTGCCCTAAACTTACATGATACTTTTGATAAATTTCCCCATTTTTAGAGAGATATAGCATTCGTGTAGATTTTTTAACAATAACCTTATCTGCCATAGTAACAAAATCATCAGCTATCAAATAGGCATTCCCCAATAAAAAAAACAATAATATTCGTATAACCATCACTCCTCCTTATACTCTAAGATAATCCTATCTTTCACTTTAGCACACTCCTCCTGAAGAGCCTCTATATCACCTTGATTATCTATAATATAAGTAGCCTTCTGTTTCTTTTCCTCTATACTTATCTGGGCATCAATACGAGCCTTTGCCTCTTCTTGAGTACTATTATCGCGAATCATTAGTCGTTCTAATTGAAGTTTTTTAGGTACATAGACAACTATACTCTCTTTAATAGGGTAACGATTTGTCTCAAAAAAGAGAGGTATATCTACCAAATAAGGCTCTTTTTTTTCATCTAATAGTAGGGATTGTCTCTTGATTTCATCAAAAATTAAAGGGTGAAGTAACCCTTCTAGTTGCTCTCTCTTTTTTTCATTATTAAAAATCAATGAACCCAACTTTTTACGAAGAACCTTTCCCTTCTCTACATACTCTTCTCCAAATAACATTGCTATTTGGTCATGGTGAACCTCTAACATCTGATGTGCTATCTTATCGGCATCAATAATCTCAAAACCATAAACTTTAAAAATTTTAGCTACAGTACTTTTACCTGTGGCTATTCCACCTGTTAAAACTAATGCATAGTCAAATGCCACTTTTATACTCCTCAATAATCTTTATTTATACTATCAATTCAATTTATTTTTAATATTATCAAAAAAATAGTATACTTTCAACAATATAATCAAAAAAATTGAATTTAAAGGAAAATTATGGCGTTTTCACCAGAAAAACGTGCAGGTACTCTTAGTGGTATTCTGTTTGTTGCTATCTTCGCTGCTGCTGCTACCTATATTGCTGGTTTGGGACCTATTCATAAACTAGGGCTTTCACCTCTTGTTATTGGTATTGTTATGGGTATTTTCTATGCCAATACTCTTCACAATAAACTACCATCTGCTTGGGAGAGTGGAATTACCTTTTCAGGTAAAAAGATTTTACGTTTTGCTATTGTTATTTATGGTTTTAGAATAACTTTTCAACAAATTATGGAAGTTGGAGTAGAAGGTTTTTTAGTCTCACTTATTATGCTCTCAACAACATTTATTTTAGGTACATGGTTAGGTAATAAAATCTTTGGTATGGAGAAAGATACCTCTATGTTAACTGCTTCTGGAGCCTCTGTTTGTGGTGCTGCTGCTGTTTTGGCAACAGAGCCTGTACTTAAAGCCGAAGAGCATAAAACAGCCATTGCTGTCTCTATGGTCGTACTTTTTGGTACTATCTCAATGTTCTTATATCCTGTATTATATACAACAATTATTGAAAATGCAACAGGTTTTCTTCACATGACAGCACGTGAATTTGGTATCTATGTGGGAGGAACTATTCATGAAGTTGCTCAAGTAGTTGCTGTTCCTGCTTCTGTACCAAATGCACCTGCTGAGATGGCTAACTCTGCTGTTATTGTTAAGATGACAAGAGTTATTATGATTGCTCCTATGCTTATTGTTCTAGGTCTATACCTTAGCTATAGTGCAAAAAAAGAGGGTGGAGAAGGTGCAGATGTTAAGTTGGTAATTCCTTGGTTTGCTGTCTACTTTATTGGTGTGGCTGCGTTTAACTCATTTCACCTTGTACCACAAAATATTGTTGACAATATTAATGTTATTGATACCTTTTTACTTACAATGGCAATGACAGCTCTTGGTATGGGAACACGTTTTGCTAAGTTTAAAGGTTTAGGATTAGCCCCTGTCTATACGGCTTTAGGTATGTTTATTTGGCTTGTTATTGGTGGGTTTATTATTACAAAACTTGTTTGTGGTATTATTTAAACAACTCTTTTAATTCAACTCTACTCTGAAGAAGATACTTGCTATCTTCTTCACAAAATCTTCCTCTTATAGAGACTTCATAAAATTAAATATGCTAAAATAATTTTTATTATCTTCAAGGAATATACTTATGGTTGAACTTTACGAAAAACTTGGACTCTTCTATCTTGGTCGAGATATTGACAAAACGACCCAAAAGAAGTCAGATGCACTTACTCTATTAAAAAATAAAAACTTTACTACCCATGCAGCTATTATTGGTATGACTGGTTCAGGAAAGACAGGTTTAGGTATAGGATTGATTGAAGAGGCTGCAATTGATAATATTCCATCTATTCTCATTGACCCCAAAGGCGACATGGGTAAC
>JALVEV010000122.1 GCA_027030605.1 Campylobacteraceae bacterium
ATTAACACAAACAAGGTCTATCCCCTCTACTCCTAACTCTTTTGCTTGTGCTACATGTGCTTCATCACCACGTTTATGTAAAATTCCACCATGAACATAAGGGTTAAGTGTCTTTACTCGTCCCTCAAAACACTCTGGAAATTTTGTTACCTCATCTATCTCTATAACCTTTATACCTGCTTCGGAGAGTTTTTTAAATGTTCCACCTGTTGAGATAATATTCCAACCCATCTTCTCTAGTCCTTGTGCGAACTCAACAATACCACTCTTGTCACTTACACTTAGTAATGCTCTCATATATAGCCCTTAAAAAAAATTTTGAAATTATAACCAAATCTCATAAATAGCTTGTTTTTTTTCTAATTAGATTTTTCACAAAGTAAAAATATTTTATTTTTTAATATATATAAAAGCTTTATTCTAGTAATATTAATTAAAGTTTGTTTTTGTTTTTTACTATTCTTGAAAAAGGAGAGAAGATGAATCGAATAATATATATACTCTTAACTATTGTTTTCTTTCAACTTATTGGTATAGGATATATGAAGATAATTGATAAACAACAAAAAGATGAATGTAACACCCCTAAACTGAATAAATTAGTTAACGAATCAATTAAAGACATACTCCACGCTTCAAAAAAATTACCTCAATCAACGGAATATACTGTATGGGACAAGGAGATAGTCCAACATATAGGTCAAAAAGTTCTTCAATCAACAGAGCAACAAATATGGAACCCTAAAGAGATTAAGCATCTAAGTCAAAAAATTCTACAAGAGTCAAAAATTAATTCTATAGCAATAACAAAAGAGAAAAAAATAGCTCTTAACAATATAAATCTAAAGAGAAAACCTAAACAAGAAAAAGTAAAAGCTATAAAGAAAAAAACTATAAAAAAACCTAAATCTATCTCTATTGACCAAAAATTAGAAAAGTATGCAAAAGCAAAACTTGGTCAAAAATATGTCTGGGGAGCAACAGGACCAAACCAATTTGACTGTTCTGGTTTTACACGATATATTTTTCGCTCAACCGCAGGGATTCAGATTCCAAGAGTATCACGGGACCAATCTAAAGTAGGACAGTATATCAAAAATATTAAAGATTTACGTCGAGGAGATATGGTATTTTTTGATACAGAGAAGAAATTTAAAGGAAAAGTTAATCATGTAGGTATCTATCTTAGCAATGGTAATTTTATCCATGCAAGTTCAGCAAGAAAAAAAGTAATTATTACTAATTTTAGAAAAAAACCTTTTTATAAACGAAGATTTTTATGGGGAAGACGAGTTATTAATACCCAATGCAAATCATAGACCCAAGTGAAAATCACACTTGGTCTATAATCTATATTTAACTATAAATTAGGACAATCCTCTTCTTTATCACATAATTCTAATTTTGGTATAGCTATTGCAATAAGAACGAGAGCTAAACCAAAAATAAGAACAGTCAACTCTTTATCTTGAAAGAAATCAAAAATAGTTGTTTTACCATAACTTTCACCCATTAAAGGTTTAAAAAAATCATCATATAATAGTGTAAAGACTAATCCACCAATAAGACCACCAATAGCAGCAACTAGCACATCAATTCTACCTTCTGCTATAGAGATAGGACCTGTACCTGGACATTTACCTAAAATAGCCATTCCAATACCAAATAAAATACCACCAATAATCAATCCTTGATAGTTAAGAGGTTTAATATGAGCATGAGCTATACCTAAATCCATAAAAAAGTAGAGTGCTATACTAGCTAAGCCTACAGTTAAAAATAGCATTTTAGGAACAATAGTATCTTTTAACATTGCAAAACCTGCAATTTTCTCAAACTTATCAACTCTAGTATATTGAATAATTCCTCCAAACATTACACCAATTAAAAACACTAATCCAAGAGAACCATGTGGTTGATTAATGACATTTTCAAACATAATTTTAAGCCCTTCAGCTACATCTGATATATATGTTAAAAAAATCACTATCTACCCTTTTATATTATAAAATTTTCTACCTGTAATAACAAGAGTTACCATTACCACTCCACCAAAGACCATTGCTGACATTGCGAGTTGACTCATTCCTGACATAAAGTGTCCAGAGGTACAACCACCTGCAAGTCTTGCTCCAATAATAAGAAGAAAACCTGCAAAAAAACTCCATAGAAGTCGAGACGTTACAGAGTTATTTTTATACTGTTTCCATCCACTTGGAATTAATGAGAGTCTAAATGTCTTTGTAATAAAAACAGAAGTAACAAAACCTCCAAACAGTGCACCAAGAAGCATTACTCCCTCCCATGAACCATGCTCTTTAACCTCTTGAAGGTAACTATATTTATCTGGGTCAAGATTGAAGATTATTCCTGCAAGGTAAGGCACATAAGTTGAAGCACCAATTGGACGGTCAGCTCCATATATAGAGAAAGTTAATAGCAATAGAAATGCCATTAAGATACCACCCATCCACCATGTTAATCGATTAGTCATAGTTATAACCTTTATAATTTTTGCAAAAGTATAGCAGATTTTATATAATAAATAGTTTTTATGGTAATATTTTTTTTAATAATTTTTTTTTATTAAAAAATGCAATTTTATTGTAGATTAAATCTCCTCACCATCATAATAAAACTCATCTAACCCCTCTAAAAATGCCATAAGTAACTCATCTGAACAGGCTTTAAAGTTTTTAGTTCCCTCTCTTCTAAATAGATAGCTAATCTGACGCTTACTCAACTCTACATCTGCTAAAGCAAAGAGAATGACCAACTCAGGCTCTTTTAGATTCATGGCTACTCTTACCTTTTTTAAGATAAGGTTATTGGTTAGAGGAACAGCCTCATCATCTGTTGCTACTTTATCACTTGCTCCTCTCTTTAGCAAAATCAATCCATCTAAAAAGACCCCTAACTCCTCATAAGAGGCTTCGGCATAACCTCTGTCTTGACGACGTTTTAAGATACTCTCTAAACGCTCTTTAGTCATCTCATACTCTGCTAGTGCATAAGCTTTTATCATCTCTTCTTCTGTTAAAGAGAGTGCTTTTTTTAGTTTAAATAATATATCATTAATTTGCATCTTAAAAATACTCTTTTAAAATCTGAGGGAAAATCTTAATCGTCGCCTCTGCCTTTGCTATCTTCTCTTCAAAAATAGGTGCAGAGTGTGGAAAGTTATCAGCTATCTCACGATAGATAGCTATCTTCTCTAACATATGGTTCTCCATCGCATCTAAAACAGCCTCCATTCGCTCTTGTGAGACTGCA
>JALVEV010000123.1 GCA_027030605.1 Campylobacteraceae bacterium
GTTAAAACCACATGCCATCTCTTCGGTATTTATACCCTCTGGAGCAATAGTCATAGAGTTTTCAAGAGGAATAGCAATCTCAGCAGGTGGAACAGTATATTTAATATCAAGAGATGGTCTATAGTGAAGTCCTCCTCCTTGGTTCCCATACCCAATATCAAAAACCATTATCTGTGAATCTCGACCTAGTGGTAACTCGGTAGGACCAGCTATCTTAAAGGTGATTTTCCCATGTTTTAACTCATCTTGAATCATTTTGTTTTCAAACTCGTTCGCATCCCAGTGTGACCAGATACCTTGAGTAAGCTTTTCAGATGGAATACTCTGTCCAATGGTCTTAATGCGTTTTGCATTGTGAACTTGTTCAAAGTCACGAATGTTGGGAACTGTATCTTGGTCAACAATATTAATAGACCACTCACCATACTTCTCAATTTTAGCAGAGACACGATTAAGTGGATAGAGGGAGATTTTTGTCCCTAAAATAATAGCATTTTTCGGAATGCTTGACAAATCAAAAGTCATAACTCCATAAGAGATACCTCGGCTCTCACTAACTCCCACTTTTAAAGAGTTAACTCCAAAGTGACCATGATTTGCTTCTGGTGATTTTTCTGACACATATCCCACATCATTTTTATGAGGGAAAATGGTTCGACTAAATTCACTTTCAGCTAAGAGTGTTTTTAGTTTTACCTTTGGAGGGTATGGAGAACGAGTTTTAGTAAGTTTATCAACAGCTCGAACATAATAAAAATACATAGTCCCACTCTTTAAGTTCTCATCTTTGAAAAATTTATTACAAGTGGTTCCAATAAGAGATGAAGCGTTACAAGCCATTTTATTATTTAGATTTTTATAAATTTCAAAGTAGACATTCGCATTTTCATCATAATCCCATTTAAGTTCACATGAATTGGCATCAAAGGAAACAATTTCAAAGTTTTCAACCCGTTTTGGTGCAGTTTTAGAGTAGTTCTTTGCTTCACCTAAAGCATAAAGTAGAGCAGGAATATTCTCATTAACTGATTCGCTCATATTTTGAATGTAGTCTGGAATATTTCGTGTTCCAACCTCTACTACAACAGCAATAATCCCTTTTGAGTAGTAGTATTCACGTCCAGAGCCTGAGATAAGTTTGGTAGGTGGCTTTCCTCGGTTAATACCATATTTACGTCCTGTTACCTTGTTAATGTGGTAGTTCATATTGGCACAGAGTGAGTTGAGGTCAGTTCCTTCAATTTCGCTCTCATGATTAAATTTATGTGCAGGGAAAAAGACATTTCCTTGAGAGTGGTAATCTAAAGCAATGGTAATGTTTTCATGTTCATCAACAAACTTTTTAATCGCTTGTGTCTCAGGTTCTGAAAAAGGATGAGGTCCTGAGTAGACATTAGAATTAGTTTGAGTTGATTTTCTATAACCCTCTGAGAAGTTACGGTTAAGGTCAACTCCAAAAGTTCCATCACCATTGTCTCGTCGATTTTTTCTCCAAAAAGAGAAGTGCCGTTGAGAGTAGACAAAACCGTCAGGGTTAAGACAAGGCACAATATAGAGAGTATTCTCTGTCAATGTCTCTAAAATTTCAGGGTTTTTGTCATAGTTACTTAGTAGATAGTCAATAAACTCAATTGAGAGTTCATGTCCAATCCATTCTCTAGCATGAACTGTACCTGTGTAGAGTAGAGCAGGTTTTAGGTGAGCATAGGCAACATGCAACGAGATAGTTGCTAACATAATAGGTCGACCTTCCCAAGTATTACCTATATTTTCAATACTAATTAAATCAGGATATTTTTCAACACATGCTTCAAGAAAAGCACAGCTTTCGTCGTAGGACTTATATTGTTGTTTCATATGATATTTCCCTAAATTTATAATGTGGAATTCTATCAAAATATTACATAATTTGGGTTGATGTGTTGGTATAATATAATTTCTTTAAAATTAAAGCTAAGGTATAATGAAGAGGTTAATTTAAAAACAAATATATAGGTATAAGTAGTGGAAAAAATAGAAAAGTATAATATTGAGTATGAGAAACCAAAAGTAACACTTCTTCAAGAGTCAGGATTGGGTGTAGCAGAGATTGCAGCTAGAACTTGTTATGATAGTTTTGAAAATAGTGAGAATGAGTCTGTAAAAAATGCCATGCAAGAGATGGACAGAGAGGCAATCAATAGCATTGAAAACTCACAACTCCTCTCTAACTTAGCTTGGGTTCATCATCACCACTCTATTATAGAACATGCAACTCTCTCTTTTCTTATAGAGGGAACCTCAAGAGGTGTACTTCAAGAACACGCAAGACATAGACTCCAAGCCATCTCAGTAAGAAGTACACGCTACACTATGTCATCAGTTATTAATGCTTTTGTGGCTTCTACTACTCTTGGTTTAGAGACTCAAGAGTCATTTGACTTTTTTTTAGAAAAGCTACTCAATCTAAATCTTTTTGTCATTACTGACCCAGAGTACTTAACCATCGAGATACGAGCTATTTACGATAAATTAGTTTTTCAATACAAACGAAACCCTGACTTTTTGGTTAATGCTGTTGCTAAGTCATCTCTACCATTTATAGAAGAGTATAAAGAGAGTGCAGAGGAGCTTTTTAGAGCTTTAGAGTCTGGAAAGAAAAAGAGAAATGTAGGTGATGCTTTTAAACATATTGTCTCTGATAACTGGAGAGTAGATATGGTAGTAACGTTCAATATACGTTCTCTTAAAAACTACTTTGACCTAAGAGACTCAGGTGCTGCTTGGTTTCAGATACAGTGGTTAGCTCAAGAGATGAAACGTGTTACTCCTCTTAAGTATTTGAGGCTTATTTCTAAGGAGTATAAGGGGTTGTAGAGTTAATACAGTTTGTTTGACTCTCTTTATTAAGGGGATATGGACTTTTTAGTCTCTACCCCTAAAAAACCTTAGTATTCTGAAATTCAGCTATCTCAGTCTCAACCATCTCATCAATAAGTCGAACAAAGATGTCATTAATGAGGTTAGGTGATAGGTCAAGGTCTATCGCTTTACTTCTTGCTCTTGCTACAACATCATTAATACGCTCTTCAGATTTTACCTCTTCAATACTATTTTTAAATTTAGCAATCTGTTTAATATAGTTGTTTCGTAGAGCAATCATCTCTACAATCTTCTCATCTACCTTATCAATTTGAGTTCTAGCCTCTTCAAGTGTATTACATTTTACCATTTCCATTTAGCATCCTTTATGTTGTTTTTTCGTCAATATAATCTTGTACAAATTGTTTAATCTCACTATAGACAAAAGAGTCTTTGTACTCCTTTATTTTACCACCAGAAGCATTAGGATGACCCCCACCATTACCAATTTCATCTGCCATTTTAGAGACATCTAATTTATCGTTTGAACGTAATGAGAAGTTTCCTCTAAAACTTAAGTCCATGTAGAAGTCATAGTCTGGATTTTCAACTAAAAAGGTATTACCTAATATAGAGGTATTTCCTAAAGAGTAACCCAAAAGACCTTTGTATCCACGGTAGTCAATGGTGAGACGTTGTTTATCTTGGCTGAGTAGTTGGGCTACATAGATAGCTACTAGATTATCTTTAGTATTGTCCTCTTTCTGTTTAAAAAAATCTTTTTTGATTTGGTGTAGGTTGTTATCGAGAACAATGTGTGCATTCTCTTTTCCAAGATGCTCTTTCATCGCTTCAATAAGTGAGAGTTTTAACGCTCTATCTTCATCAGGAAATAGGGTACGGTTAATCTCTCTTGCTCCTGAAATCATGCCTAAGCCTACTTTCCCAAACTCAAAAAGTTCATCGTCACTTAGCCAAATATCAATGGCATTGATGGCTTTTACTATTTGAGCATACTCACCCTCTTTGTCAAAACCGTAATGTTGCTTTAACCACTCATAGGTAATAAGTGTTGCAGAACGTGTGGTATCAAGCATATACCAAATATATTTCTCAGCTGTTTTCTCACCAGTAATATGGTGGTCAAGTAGTTGAATTTTTGCTCCCACCCCCATCGCCTCTGTCTCTAGCCATTTTGCCTCTTTTGTAGTAAGGTTTAAATCAGTAATCAAGATAATATTCTCTTTGTTACTACCTAAAAATTTTTCACGTTTAATCGCAGTGATAATCTCTTCAAGTCGTGCTTTGACTTCAGGTCCATAGTTTGCATTATAGGAGCTAAGTTTATAGTTGTGTTGTTCATTAAAACATTTGTTAGCTAGATATTGACAGCCGTAGCCATCAAGGTCAATGTGGGAAAGGTGGTAAATATTCATATTAGTTAAAAATATCCTCTAAAGTAAGTTTCTGTAGAAATGTATCTACTTTAGTTTGAAAAGTAACTAAAAATGGTGAAATTGTACAGGCTCCTATGCTACCATTTGGACAAGAGGTACTATATTGGCTACAGTCAAAGACAGCAGGAGTCTTACCCTCTGCGGCAATAACAATGGAGGCAATAGAGATTTCTGAACTCTCTTTAAGAAGTACAAATCCTCCATGAGCTCCTTTTTTTGACTCTAAAATACCCTCTTTTGCAAGTCCTTGAAGGATTTTAGCTAAAAAGCTTTTGGGAATGCACAGTTCAATAGAGAGCTGTTCTGCACCTTTGGGTTTTTCTGAATTACGGATAATATCAAGAGCAAGTAGAGCATATTCACTAGCACGGGTTAATAACATTTCTTTCCTTATAATATATTCAATCTAATTAAGACTATTTTACTCTAATTTATATTAAGTTTAGGTTTAGAAATCTTTATAATAATTTATCTCACTTTAAAACTAGAGTGCTACAATGTCACTTCATTTCATAGGTGTTAAAGCTTTTGAAAAATTAAACTACCAATCAGGAGGTCATTATGGCTTTAGATAAGGCGAAAAAGCAAGAGATTATTGCTAAATATTCAAGAGGTGAGAACGATACAGGTTCTACAGAGATTCAAGTTGCGTTAATTACAGAGAGAATTAAGTACTTAACAGAACATCTTAAAACAAATAAAAAAGACCACTCTTCAAGATTAGGTCTTCTTAAACTTGTTGGTCAAAGAAGAAGATTAATGAGATACTTAAAAAAAGTAGATCTTGGTAGATGGAATGCTATTAAAGCTGATTTAGGTATCAGAAACTAGTATTTCTCTCCTCTTGTGACACAAGATTGTTTCTTGTGTCGATTTTTCTCTTTTCTCCTCTTCCTCTATATCCTTAATTATGCTTAACTTACTAATACTCATATAGTATATTATGCTTAAAAAATAAAGTTTAGTCACTTGAACTAAACTTTATTTACAAAAAAATATAAACTAAACCTTGACAAGACAGACTCAATGATGTATAATTCCTCAAATCTTCATCTATTTATCTTATTTGGAGATTCAAAAATAAGAAATAAGGAGTAGTATCTATTATGAGTAAAGAGAATGAAAGTTCTAAAGTAGAGACTGAACCAGAAGTAGAAACTCCAGAGACTGAGGAGGTGACAGAGAGTGAAGAGAACTCTACTGATGAGCTTACGCAGTTAAAGGAGTTAGTAAAAGAGTGGGAAGATAAGTATTTAAGAACACATGCTGATTTTGAAAACTCTAAAAAACGTTTAGCTAAAGATAAAGCTACAGCTGTTTCCTATGCTAATGAGAGTTTTGCAAAAGATATGTTATCTGTTGTAGATTCATTTGAGAGTGCTTTAGCGACTATTGAGGGAACTGCGAGTGAAGAGAGTTCAGAGGTGTTAGATAAGATTAAAGAGGGGTTGAATTTAACTTATACACAGTTAACTAAGGTTTTAGAAAAAAATGGAATTAAAGCGGTAGAGTGTGAAGGTGCGTTTAATCCCGACGTTCATCAAGCCATTATGCAAGTAGATAGTGATGAGAAAAACTCAGGAGAGATAGTACAAGTTTTACAAAAAGGTTATACTATTAAAGATAGACTTTTACGACCTGCAATGGTCTCAACTGCAAAATAACCAATAAAATTTTAGAAATGCACCTAAAGTAGCATTTTAAATTTTGAAAATAAATTATAATAACACAACTATAAAAAAAATAGAAGACAAAAGGAACAAATATGAGTAAAGTATTAGGAATTGACTTAGGAACAACAAACTCAGCAATGAGTGTTTATGAAAATGGTGAAGCAAAAATTATTGCAAACAAAGAGGGTAAAAATACAACTCCTTCAATTGTTGCATTTACAGATAAAGGTGAGATTTTAGTTGGTGAGTCTGCAAAGAGACAAGCAGTAACAAACCCAGAGAAGACAATCTACTCTATTAAAAGAATTATGGGGTTAATGTGTGATGAAGACCATGCAAAAGCAGCAAAAGAGAGACTTCCATACCATATTGTAGATAGAAATGGTGCTTGTGCTATTGAGGTTTCAGGAAAAACATATACACCACAAGAGATTTCATCTAAAATTCTAATGAAATTAAAAGAGGATGCAGAGGCTTACCTTGGTGAGACAGTAACTGATGCAGTTATTACAGTACCTGCTTACTTTAATGATGCACAGAGAAAAGCAACAAAAGAGGCAGGAACCATTGCAGGTCTTAATGTTTTAAGAATTATCAATGAACCAACTTCAGCAGCACTTGCTTATGGTCTTGATAAAAAAGAGTCTGAACAAATCGTAGTTTATGACCTAGGTGGTGGTACATTTGATGTTACTGTACTTGAAACAGGTGACAGTGTTGTAGAGGTTATGGCAACAGGTGGAGATGCATTCCTTGGTGGTGATGACTTTGACAACAGAATTATTGACTATGTAGCAACAGAGTTTAAAAATGAGACAGGTATAGATATTAAAGCTGATGTTATGGCACTTCAAAGAGTTAAAGATGCAGCTGAAAATGCAAAAAAAGAGCTTTCATCTTCAACTGAAACAGAGATTAACTTGCCATTTATTACAGCCGATGCAAGTGGACCAAAACACCTTGTTCAAAAAATTACAAGAGCGAAGTTTGAGTCTTTAATTGAAGATTTAGTGGCTTCTACTATTGATACCATTAAAAAAGTTCTTGCAGATGCAGATGTTACAACATCAGATATTAATGAAGTTGTAATGGTTGGTGGTTCGACAAGAGTACCATTAGTTCAAGAAAAGGTTCAAAAATTCTTTGGAAAAGAGCTTAACAAGTCAGTAAATCCAGATGAGGTTGTTGCGATTGGTGCAGCGATTCAAGGTGGGGTTTTAAAAGGTGATGTTAAAGATGTATTGTTACTAGATGTTACACCACTCTCACTAGGTATTGAGACTTTAGGTGGAGTTACTACAAAGGTAATTGAAAAAGGTACAACTATTCCAGCTAAGAAGTCACAAGTCTTCTCAACAGCAGAAGATAACCAACCAGCTGTAAGTATTCATGTACTTCAAGGGGAAAGAGAGTTTGCTAAAGATAATAAATCGTTAGGTATGTTCGAGCTTAGAGATATTCCAGCAGCTCCAAGAGGTGTACCTCAAATTGAAGTAACCTTTGATATTGATGCCAATGGTATCTTAACTGTTTCAGCACAAGATAAAGGAACAGGTAAATCTCAAGAGATTAAGATTACAGGCTCATCTGGACTTTCAGACGAAGAGATTGAAAAAATGGTTCAAGATGCAGAAGCTAACAAAGCTGAAGATGAAAAGAGAAAAGCACTTGTTGAGGCTAGAAACCAAGCTGATGCTTTAGTTCACCAAACAAAAAAATCATTAAGTGATTTAGGTGAAAACTTTGATGCAACAGAAAAAGCATCTATTGAAGCTGCGATTGCTGATGTTGAGGCTCTTCTTAAAGATGACTCTGCAACAAAAGAGCAGATTGAAGATAAAGTTAAAGTGTTAACTGAAAAATCTCATAAACTTGCAGAGGCTGTTTACGCTAAAGAGCAAGGTGGAGCAACTAAAGAACAAGCTGCTAAAAAAGTAGATGATGATGATATCATTGATGCTGAAGTAGAGTAATCTACTGATGTTTAAACCACTCAATGTCTTCGGTGAACCTTTAAAACCTTGCAGTATGGAACCTATAACAGGGTTCTACCGAGATGGTTCATGCAACTCAGGTATGGATAACCCAGGGCGACACACGGTTTGTATTTTGGCAACAGAGGAGTTTTTAGAGTACTCTAAAAGAGTAGGAAATGACCTCTCTACTCCTCTTCCTCAATATGGATTTGCTGGGGTAAAACCAGGAGACAAATGGTGTTTGGCTATAGGAAACTTTTTACGAGCTATACACCATGGAGAGAGACCTAAAGTGTTTCTTCATTCAACACATATTGCTGTTTTAGAAAATATTGAGTTGGAGAAGCTTAAAGAGTTTGCTGTAGACTTAGTCGATGAGTAGTGTCGGGTTTTTATGCCCGACTATTTAAAAGAGAAAGATTTATTTCCCTCCACACTTTCCACTGCCACATTTAGCATCGGTTTTGGCTTTTGCTTTGTCATCGCCACACTTATCTGAACCACATTTTTTTCCCTTGCAGTTTGGACTAGTGCAGTTAGTATCATTCCATTTAGAAGCACATTTTGCTTTGTCACCTCCACATTTACCTGAACCACACTTGTTTCCTTTGCAGTTTGGACCTGTACAATTCGCATCGTCCCATTTTTCATCAAAGTTATCAAAAAGCCATGTTGCTACTGTTTTTCTCTCCTCTTCGCTCATTGCTTTACCAATAGGAGGCATAAGACCGAACTTTTTAAGAGCCATTGGCATACATTTAACTTTCTCTTCAGTTGGATTTTGAATATAATCTTCTACAAACGCTACAAATGCAGTTTTATTGTTGTCTAAATCATATTTAATTTTTGCAGATACTTTACTAAAAGGTGGGGCTTTCATAGTGCTTTTATCTTTTGGAATTTTAAGTGTATGACACGCTACACATTTACTCTTAAAAATAGTCTCTCCTGTTACCTCTTCAGCATTCACATTTACAAGTGTTGCAAAAAGTAAAACCAATATTGCTGTAATTTTTTTCATTCTGTTTTCCTTTATGATATTTTGGAGTCAATACTATATAACAACTAATGTTAAGAGAGTGTGTAGTTTAAAGCTTTTTTAGTATGATTTTAAAAAAGATGGGAGAGTCGTATGCATCAGATTAGTTTAGAAGAGTTTAAAAAGGCTGTTGAGAGTTTAGAGTTGCTTTCTCTTACAAGTCAAGAGCATGTTAGGAAGAAATATTTGAAACTCTCTCGTAAGTATCACCCAGATATGGAGGGTGGCTCAACTGAAAAATTCCAAGAGATTCAAAAGGCGTATGAGATTTTAGTCGCTTACATGGATAATTTTCGTTTTGTCTTTTCAGAAGAGGAGTTTAAACAGCAAAACCCTATCTTGGTTAATGTTGGGCAGAGTTGGTTGGAGGGGAGTTAAAAATTATGGATATGTTGGTATGCGAATGTGGGCAGACACGGAGGTCGCCCCTACATGTTGTTGAGGTTAAATAAATATTTTCAATAGATATATTTTTAAAATATTGTCATAAAATAAAATTTGAAAAATATAAAAATGCCTGTAGGGGCGACCTCCGTGTCTGCCCTTGGGTTAAAGAGTCGTTAAAATATGCAATATATTCGCCACCCCAAGCCCCATAAAAGTACCAACAATATACCCCATCATCGCCATAAGCACCCCAACAGGAATAAGTGCCTTATGGTAAGCCCCTGCTAAAATAGGAGCAGAAGCTACCCCTCCAATATTGGCTAATGAAGCTACCCCCAAAGAGAATAAATCAAGTCTAAAAACTTTAGCAAAAAGCACCATAATAGTTGCATGAATAACAATAATAATAAACCCTGCAACAATATAGAGTGGGGCTTGGCTAAGTTCTGAAAAGTTAGCACGAGAGGCGATAAGTGCTACAATAAGATAGAGCATAATATTTGCCAAAGGTTGGGCAGAAGATATTTTGCTTAGAGGAGTTACTCCTGCGACAATCCCTGCTAATGTTGCAAAGATTACAATCCAAGTTGTATTGGTTAAAAATGAGGTTGTTGGTAGAAGTGGGGCGAGTTGTTGAGCAAGAACCGAGACCATAAGGGCTAGACCCAACATCATAAAGAGTGATGGAAAATCAATTGGTTGTTTCTCTTGTGTTGTATCTAAAGTTGAACCAAGTTTTTCAAGTAGCTCTCCATCGGCTTTTGTCCATTGGTTAAACTGTTTAGCCAAAGGGACAAGAGCAAGGAGTATCATGACCCATATTGCATAGTCTATAGAGTCAATCAGTAACACATAACCCATCTTTGAGTCAGGTAACTCTAAAGCTGATTGAATAGCTACCATATTGCCTGTACCTCCCATCCATGAGCCACTTAAAGCTCCAAAAGCTTTCCATGCTCCATCTTCAAACAGTGAGTGCATAAGAGCAAACATCATAATAAACCCTAAAGAGATAGAGAGTGAAGCCAAAAAGAAAGTAAGCAAAATCTTTTTACCCAGTTTTAGTATGGTTCGTATGTCACTTTGAAGCAATAGTAGAAATATCATTGCAGGTAAGAGATTAGATTTAAAGCCTTTGTAGGCACTGTTTATCTCTTGAGTTTTGCTCCAAACTCCTAAAGTAGAGAGTGTCATAACCGTAAAGTATAAAATAACAATAGCAGGTAGATACTCAAAGAGTTTGGCTTTGGTTTGAGCCTCTACATAGACAAGCATAGAGGCGATAAAGAGTAGAAGTGCTATGTAAGGAAAGGCTGTTGTAATCATTATACCTCCTAAGTAAAGAGGCGACTAAAAAATGAGCCTTTTCCAGCCAATTTGTCAATTAAGTCAAAATAGTAGGTCTCATTTCGTAACCCTATGTCAGGGTATTTGAGTTTCTCATCAGGCATAACCACAATGGTAAAGGGGATAGATTTTATTTTGAATGCCTCTGAGAGTTTTGGGTTTTCATTGACATTGCATTTAACAACTTTTACACCATTCTCCTTGCCATACTTCTCTAGTTTTTCATCTATAAGTTTTTTGAGAAGTTGACAAGGTGTACAGTTTGGCGAGTAGAAGTCTATAAAGACGGGTTGCTCACTGTTTTTAATAATCGTTTTGTAGTTTTCATCTGTTAATTCCATAGGGGAAGTGTAGCGAAAAAATGATTACATCCCAGGTAATCTAAACATTTTCCCAAGCTTGGTATTTTTACAATACCAACCCCAACCTTTTTTCATAATATGACCAAGATACGGCATAGGAATCATCTTAGCAGAGTTATCACTTCGATAGACAAAAGCAGCTCCATCACCTGTGTCCATTACACATAAGATATTTAAGTGGTTTATATAAGATTTTCTACTCTCTATCTTTTGACTATGCTGAAAAATATTGTAAGCGATATTTCGTGCCATAACCTCTGCTACATGACCCTGTTTTGCTTTCCATTTTGGTCCTAAGAGTGCAGCAGAGTCACCAATGGCATAGACCCCATCAAATCCTTCTACTTCATTATACTCATTGGTCACTACAAAACCTGCTTCGCTGAGTGGTACATCAGATGCTTCTAAAACAGAGTGACCCTTTCCTGCTGAGATAAACATGGTTAAGTCAGACTCAATCTTCTCTCCATCTGCAAAAACAATTGGAATT
>JALVEV010000124.1 GCA_027030605.1 Campylobacteraceae bacterium
CTGAGTCTAGGTTAGTAATATTGGCTAGGACTTTAACCTCTTTTCCTGATTTTGTCTTTGTTGTCTCAAAGCGTTTTTGAAAACTCTGCTCTTGCTCTTTTTTGAGTTTATCTTGTCTCTCTCTTGCTTCTTTTAAATCATTTTTAGTTGGTTCTAAGATAAGATTTCCACTGTTTGCATCAAGAATTACATCTAAAGAGTTGCTCTTTAGATTTTCATTTTGAATAATCATTGATGGAATATTTGCAGAGCGTAAAAGAATAGAAGCATGAGATAGTGTTGTACCTTTTTCTAAAATAACACCTTGAACAGGTGTATCTTTTAAGAGTGCTATGTCACTAGGGAGTAGGTCATCGGTAAATAAAATATAGGGGTTGTCAGGTGTTTTAAACTCTTTGTAAATACCCATCTCACGAAGCACTCTCTGTTCTATATCTCTATAGTCAGAGATTCGAGATTCAAATTTTGTATTTTTGAGTTTATCTATCTCTATTTGGATAAGTTCTTGAAATTTGCTTGGTTCTTCATCTTTAAGATTCATAAAAATATCTGTTTGGAGTAGTTGCATCTGTGCTAAATAGATATCTGCATTATCTTCCTCTTTATGCTTCTCATACATCTCCTCTAGTCCACTAATAGACATATCTATGGCATTAGATAATGGTACATTACTATCGTTATCTGTTACCTGATAAATAAGTTCTATTAATGGGGCAATACCTATACCTTTTGCAATTGTCTCTCCTCTTAAAGTAGAAGCTTCATACTGCTCCTCTTCTTGCTCTATGCTCTCAATCTCTTTGTCATCACGCATTAGCTCTTTAAAGAGTATGCTTAGCTCTTCGTTTGCCTCGTTTGCCTCTTTTCCTTTACATTTAAGTTTGAAATTGTCTCCTTTCTCTAAAGAGAGTGACAAAATTTTAGGAACTTGTGTAGCTAATACCTCTTTGCCTTTGGCTTCAAGGGTTATGGTTGCATCAAATCTCTTAGTCTCTGCTACAAATTTTGCAATAGGACGCAAGTGGAAACCGTTTGATGAGGTGACAGTAAGGGTAGTAATAGTGGTTGTTTTAGTATTAAGTAGTTTTTTTAAAAAATTCATAGAGGCATTGTAGCCAATAGAGACTAAGAGATTTAAAACCTCTTAGTATAAACATGACAATAGGGAGTAGAATTTCTTAATTTATAGTAGTTTTGATGCTCCTCTTCGGCTTTATAAAAGGTATGTTCATTAGCATCTTTTATCATGGTGGCTATCTTCATCCCTTTATCTTCTAATTGGTTAATGAGCATCTGTACGGTATCTTCCTCTTCTACATTATTGGTAAAAACAGCTGAGAGATATTGTGGACCAATATCTGGACCTTGACCATCCATCTGCTCTGGGTTATGCGTTTCAAAAAAGAGCTTACATAGCTCCTCATAGCTTACTTCATTTGGGTCATAGATAACCTCAACCGTCTCTAGGTGACCTGTATCGCCTCTACATACTTCATAATAGGTTGGGTCAACAGTATGTCCACCCATATAGCCTGAATGGGCATCAAAAACACCTTTAGCTTTTTGAAACCAATACTCTGTCCCCCAAAAACATCCTGAAGCGAAGTAGGCTTTTTTATACTTCTCTTCATTTTCAACAGGTTTAAAATCTAAAGAGATAGAGTTAACACAGTGTCGAGTGCTTTTAGGAGTCATCTGCTCACCTCTAAAAACATGACCCAAGTGACCACCACAGTTTGCACAGACAATCTCCACACGTCTTCCATCAGCATCGGGAACCTCTTTTACTGCATTGGGTAGGGTATCATCAAAACTTGGCCATCCTGAACCAGAGTTAAATTTGTCAGTTGAGCTAAAGAGGGGAGTGTTACACTTTTTACAGTGGTAGATACCAGCTTCATAGAAGCCATCATATTTTCCAGAAAAAGGCATCTCTGTACCTTTGTTTTCAATTACACGTATCTCTTCTGGGGTTAATTGATTAAATTTCATAGTTTTTCCTATATTTCTTGATATAATAGAGGTTATAACATGATAAGTTGAAAGTTAGCATAGAATTTAGTGAGTATATCAACGCATTATAGCAATAGTTGACCAGCTTAAACAAAAATTGCACAATTATGTTGTAATATTATATTTATAGAAGAGAAAAGGAATATTATTATGAACCAACGTACCATTAAAAAACCAGTAGAACTTGTAGGAATAGGACTCCATAAGGGGGAGCCTATTAAGTTGCGTCTTGAACCTTTAGGAGCAGATGCAGGGATTGTCTTTTATAGAGAAGATTTAGCATTGAGTATTCCTCTCTCTCCATCAGCTGTTGTTGACACTCAAATGGCAACAGTTATTGGTGCTAAAACTTCTCTTGGGGAGCTGGGGACAATCTCTACTATTGAACATTTTCTCTCAGCTGTTTATGCGTATGGAATTGACAATATGAGGGTAGTGGTTAATGGTAATGAGATGCCTATTATGGATGGTTCAGCTGTCTCTTTTTGTCTCTTGTTAGATGAGGCTGGAGTTGAAGAACAAGAGGTACCAAAAAAGATTCTTCGTGTTAAGAGAGCTGTTGAAGTTCGTAATGGTAATAAATTTGTACGTCTTGAACCAAGTAATCGAGCTACTTTTGACTTTGAGATTGATTTTGAACACCCTGTTATTGGAAGACAGTCACAAGCTTACTCTTTTGGTACAAAACCCTTTGTTGAGGAGATTGCACGAGCTAGAACCTTTGGTTTTGCACGAGATATTCAGTACCTACAAAGTATCAATCTAGCACTGGGAGCTAGTTTAAATAATGCTATTGGTCTTGATGATGAAAAGGTACTTAACCCTGAAGGTTTAAGATATAACAATGAGTTTGCTCGTCATAAAATCTTAGATGCTATGGGAGATATGATGGTAACAGGACATAATATTCTTGGAGCATACGCATCATTTGCAGGTAGTCATAAACTCAATCATGAGTTAACAGTAGCACTTTTGGCCGATAGGGCTAACTATGAGATGGTATCGTTGTCTAAATCTCAAAGTCGGGAGTTTGCAAAAAGTTTTGCCTAGTTCTTATGAAATACTAATTATCTCCATCGCCTCACCACTCTTGTTAGGGGTTTATAAAAATGGAGAACTTATTGAAACTATTGAAACCAAAGAGAAAACTTCAGATATCTTACTTAAGCTTTTGAGTGAACTGTCTGTTAAATATAACTATGAAAGGGTTATCTATACCTCTGGA
>JALVEV010000125.1 GCA_027030605.1 Campylobacteraceae bacterium
GTAAAAGTTAGTGATGGTACAGAGGAGATTATAGCTACTCCAGCTATTTACAAGACTGTTTATGAGCGTATTATGGTTGAACCACCCTCTAAGATATGGCGACGAGGTAATTCTCAAGCTTCACCAAAAGCTTTCTCCTCTTGTGTTGAATCAGCAAAATCATCAGGTATGGATGTTGATAATGTAGCTACTGGGACTTGTTTCTATGAACACTTAATACCTGCAAAGTATAAGAATGTAACAACTAAAATCTTATCGGCAGAGGCAAGTGAACGCTATGTTATTACTCCTGCAATATATAAGACAGTAACAAAAAAGATTGTGACAGATAATACAACCGAAAAGCTTATTCCTTCTATGGCAAAATATAAAAAAGTAAAAGCAAAGGTAGAGATAGAACCTGCTCGAACGGAGTGGAGAAAAACAGTTTGTCGCAATAGAGGATGTAATCAGTCAGAGGTTATCTGTTTAGTAGAAGTTCCTGTTACATATAAGACCATTACTAAACGTATAGTATTGGAACCATCTGTTAAAAAAGTAGTCTCAATTAAACCAAAGGTCAAGAGATTTAATGTACAAGAGATGGTAACACCACCAACTCAAAAAAAGATAGTTGTTCCTGCAAAATATCAAACAGTTGTACAGAGAAAATTAGTAGCTAAGTCAAAGCACTATTGGACAGATGCTTCACAGAGAGGTGCTTCAACGCGTTATCGTTCAGAGTGTGATAAAATCTGCTTGGTTGAAACTCCTCCTAAATATAAACAAGTAGCTAAACAAGTAGTTGTAACACCTGCAAGTATCAAAAAGATAAAAACTCCTCCTATATATAAAACTGTTAAAGTTAAAAAGATAGAGAAAAAAGCAAGTTTCAAAAAAGTAGTCATTCCTGCTGAGTATATTACAATACAAACAGAGAGAGAACGAACTAAAGGATTTGCTAAATGGATGCCAATGGTTTGTGAATCAATGATGACTCCAAAATTGATTAGAAAAATCCAAAGAGCGTTAGCATTTCAAGGTTTTTATCATGGTGTTATTAATGGTCAAATGAGTTTTGAACTTAAAAAGGCAGTTCGTGCATACCAAAGAGCAAAAGGGTTATCTGTTACAAATAAAATATCTATAGAGACAATGAAGTCTTTAGATATCTATTAGAGCTACTTTTTAGCTCCTGACTTTCTCACTAAGACACACAAACTCAATTAGTTTGTATTGAATAGTACATTTATCATCAACATCAATATATTTAGCATAGTAGGAGAGCTTTCTCAAAGAGAGTGCAAGCAGAAGAAATCTGATTTGGTGATATTTTTTTGTCTCTATCCATACTTTTTAAAAAGTATGGATAGTAAAAATTTAGTTTCTACCTTGACGATTTTCACTTCGAGTAGATGTACTACCAGAGTGTTCTTGGCTATTATTAGAGTTTCTATCTCCCCTTAAGCCTTCAATAGTACTATTGCTATCTTCTCTACCTCTATATTCTTGCTCTTGATTACTGTTATTTTCTCTATGTTCACTCATATCTTCAAGAGTATTATTATTTTCTCTACTTATAGGAAAGTCATTATGAGAAGTTCTATTTTCATCTTCTCTTGGACTATATCTATTCTCTCTATTTCTTCTATGCTCTTCTGCTACATCCGAATCAGTTTTAATACCTCTCTCTTCTAGTTCAGCTCTTGTTCTATTTAAATGTTCCATAGTTTGATTTCTATCTACAACTCTACCATTATATTCATTAGAGTGTTCAGCTTTTAATCTATCATGAACTGCTTCTAAAGTATCTTGGTCTAAATCATCTAAAGATTGTAGTGTCTCTCTGATAACCTTACCTGAACCTTGAGGTATCTGTATACCATTAGAGGCATTTCCATCACTATCTAGTGTTTGAAGTAGTTGAGCTACTGTTTCGTTTGTCTCTAATACAGTAACATTATCTTCTAGTGAAGAGGCATTTATCTCTCTTAATTGAACTCCACCTAGAGTAAAGGTACAACTGCTATTACTCTCAAAAGTAAATGTTCCATTCTCATCTGTTGTTCCCGTCTCATTACCACACTGATAATCTACTCCTGCAACAGCAGAGTCAACATAGTATCCTTTTCCAATGGTTGGAGTTTCACTCTCTACTCCACCGTTAGCTGAAGCTTGTGTATTGCTACTACTTCCATTACTTCCACATCCTACTAAAAGAAGAGTTGCTACTACTACTGAACCTATTGTAAATTTATTCATCTTTACATCCTTAAATATTTTTTATGTAGTAATTATATAGTAAAAGTATTAGCTAAATATTAGTAAAGTATTAACAAAAGATTAATTTTACTTTAACTCCCCCCAAGAGTCCCCAATGCTTACAGAGCAGACCAAAGGAACTTCTAACTCCATAATATTCTCCATAATATATTTAAGCTTTAAAGAAACCTCTTGGACAATCTCCTCTTTTACCTCAAATATAAGCTCATCGTGAATCTGTAGAAGCATAGAGGCATCTAGTTGCTCCTCTCTTAGGTAGCTTTCAGCCTCTAGCATTGAGAGCTTAATTAAGTCTGCTGCACTTCCTTGAAAGACAGTGTTAACTGACTCTCTTAAAAATGAAGCCTTTTGCATACCTGTAGCATTCTCATAGTCAAAAAATCTACGACGTTTTAAAATGGTCTCTACATACCCAATCTTTTTAACATCTTCTTGGATTTTCTCTAAAAATGACTTTATAGTAGGAAAGGCTTCAAAGTAGGCTTTTATAATCTCTTTTGCCTCTTTGCTTGTAATGCCTAACTCATCAGAGAGCTTTTTAGCCCCCATTCCATATAAAATTCCAAAGTTAACTGACTTAGCATAGCTTCTTTTTGCCTCTGCCTCCTCCTCTCCAAAGAGTTTAATAGCTGTTGCCATGTGTATGTCTAACCCTTGTTTAAATGACTCCATAAGTGCTTTATCTTTTGAGAAGTGTGCTAGAAGTCTTAGCTCAATCTGTGAGTAGTCGATACTTAAGAGTTTATAACCCTCTTTTGCTATAAATGCTTCACGAACACTACGACCCAACTCTGAACGTACAGGGATATTTTGTAGGTTAGGGTCTTTTGAGCTTAGTCGTCCTGTAGCTGTACCTGTCTGTAGAAATGAGGTGTAGATTCGGTTTTGTTTATCTTTTTTAGCTAATTTTAAAAGAGGTTGGGCGTAAGTAGAGAGAAGCTTTTGAGTAGAACGATACTC
>JALVEV010000126.1 GCA_027030605.1 Campylobacteraceae bacterium
TAGCTCTCCTCCTCTACAATACTTGTCGGTTTGCCACAATCAGGACAGAACTCACCATCTACAAGTTGTGTTTCAGGGAAAAAGGTCTCACAAGAGATACAGTAGTGACCAGAGTAGGTATCTTTATAGATGTCTCCATTATTGTACATAACACTAAAGGCTTTTTGAACCCCTTTTTTATGCTCTTCATCGGTTGTACGAATAAATTTGTCATAAGAGATGTCAAACTCATCCCAAAGGTCTCTAAAGGTTTTAGAGATTTCATCAGCATAAACCTGTGTCTCTTTTCCTCGTGACTTTGCAGCCTCTTCAATCTTTTGACCATGCTCATCGGTTCCTGTTAAAAAGAAAGTATCTTCTCCAATAAGACGAGCATAACGAGCTAAAGTATCTGCAATAATAGTAGTATAAGCGTGTCCAATGTGAGCAACATCGTTAACGTAATAGATAGGTGTAGTAATATATGATTTGTGACAAGACATAAGTAATATTTCCTTAAACAAATGAGTTTAGTTATTTTTTGGGTATTTTAACTAAATCTTGCTTGATTATTACTCCGATTTCCCCATATAGGCAAAACGTTTCTCCATCTTACCGTCAACTTCAACCATTTCAGTGAACATATCGAAAGGACGAATCCATATACTTGAATCACCATAGAGTGTTTTATAAATCACCATCCACTCCTCTGTTTCAGAGTGTCGTCCTGTTGAGAGAACCTCATAAAGGTTCCCCTTATAATGTCTATAAATTCCATGTTTAATATGTTTTTCTTGTTTCATAGTACTATTATATTTAAAATTTTATTTATTTTTAATTATCTAAATTTCTCCTATAGTTAGCTACTTCCTCTTTGGAGTCAGTTAAAATAGTCTCTTTATATAACTAAGTATTGTAATAAATCCAATAACTAAAGAACTAAAAAAAATCAAAATAATAATGAAAAAAATCAATCTATCTTTTACAGGTTCAATAAAATCTCTTTCAAAAAATGACTTTTCAACTTTCTCAATGATTAAAGGATAAGTAAAGTCTTCTGAAATATAATTTCCCTTTTCAATAGCTTTTTCACATGCTAAAATCAACTTTTCCAATCCCTCTTTAGTAGAGACAATAGTTCCTTCATCAAACTCAATCTGCTCTTTCTTCACTTTATCTCCTTCTATACACTATAATAACTAGCTTCAGGATGATGCACCACTAAAGCAGAAGTACTCTGCTCAGGGTGTATCTGAAATGTCTCACTAAGTTCAATCCCAAACTCCTCAGGCTTCAACACATCAAACAGCTCACGACTAGCCTCCAAATCAGGACAAGCAGGATACCCAAATGAGTAACGAGAACCTTGATATCGTCGCATTCGTACATCACGCAAGGTTGCCCCCTCATCCTCTTTTAAGATATCCCAATCCATTCGTATCTGCTTATGGGCTACTTCAGCTAAGGCTTCAGCAAGTTCTACTGAAAAACCATGTACCATATTATACTCTAAGTATTCACCTTTTTCATAAAGCTCTTTTTCATAGGCTGAAAACTTATCTCCTGCACTTACACAAGTTAGAGCAATTACATCATGTCTATCATGTCTAAAGAAGTCACTTAACGCTCGGTGTGGTTTCTTTCTCTGTCTTGGAAACTCAAACTTAACCGTATGTCTATCTTTTATCTCTTCAAAAGGCTCTCTTGAAGCGTTAGCATCGACATTCCACCCCTCACTCTCATCAAATAGGTAGAGTTCTCGGTCGTTACTTCTACAAGGGTAGTATCCGTAGATAATGGTTGGGTCAAATAAATCTTCATCTATAAACTGCTGTTTGAGTCGCTCATAGGCAGGGAAAACCTTCTCTTCCATCATCTTCTTATATTCATCAGGCTTCATCTTTCCACGTTTATAACCCCAATGCATTTTGGTAACGGTTTTTTTATTGACCCAATCAAATATCATGTTCATATCTAGGTCATCTTTTTGTAAAACACGTCTTCCCCAAAAAGGAGGGGTAGGAATGGTGTTGTCACGACTTGGCATCTTTAACTCTTCAAAAGGAGGAATGATAATCTCTTTTTCTACTTTTTTCTCTACCTTATTCATATCTCCTGCTAGACGTGTATCGAGTCCTACGCTTGGGTCTTCGTTGTACTTCTCTATTCGACTCATCGCAATCACCCCATCAAAGGCATCACGACAGTAAAAAATTGGACCTTTATAGATTGGTCTACAGAAATCATCTACAAAACTTCGTGTCAATGCAGCACCACCTAAAAGTAGAGGAATTGTAATCCCCATCTCCGTTAAGGTCTCTATATTCTCTTTCATCACAGCTGTTGACTTAACCAGAAGCCCACTCATACCTAACGCTTGAACATTGTTCTGCTCCATTGTCTCTAAGTAGGTCTCTAGCTGAACTTTAATTCCAACATTAATGACTTTAAATCCATTGTTAGAGAGAATAATGTCAACCAAGTTTTTACCCACATCGTGAACATCTCCCTTAACTGTACCTATAACTAACGTAGTATCAGTCTCTTTCTCTTGTTTTGTAAGATAAGGATTAAGGTAATCAACTGTCGCTTTCATTGTCTCAGCCGATTGAAGTACAAATGGCAACTGCATTTGACCTGAACCAAAAAGTTCACCGACTACTTTCATCGCATCTATCAAAATCTCATTGACAATAATATCAGGGTGTATCTCATGTCGTGCCTCCTCAACAAGAGGAATCATTCGCTCTTTGTCACCATCCATCAGTAGCTTTTTAATCTTCTCTTCACTACTCATCGCCTCATAGGCTTCATCTGCTCCATCATCTTCTATAACAGCATCAGCAAAATGCTCTATAAACTTAAAGAGTGACTGGTCATCAGGGTCAAAAAGCAACTCTTCACAAATTGCAATATCCTCTTGGCTCATTTTAGAGAGAGGGATAATATGCTTAACATTAATAATAACTGTTGTCAACCCAGCCTCTAAACAGTGGTGCAAAAAGACAGAGTTTAAAAAACGTCTTGCATGAGGAGCTAGACCAAAAGAGATATTTGAAAGCCCTAGAGTTGAACCAACCTCTGGGTGTCTTTTATGTAACTCTCGTATTGCTTCCATCGTCTGAATAGCAGCGTCACGGTACTCCTCATCTCCTGAACCAACTGTAAAAGTTAAGACATCAAAAATGAGGTTTCGAGGATCTATCCCATGAATATTAACTGCCAT
>JALVEV010000127.1 GCA_027030605.1 Campylobacteraceae bacterium
ATTCACTACTTAACGCTTGGAGATGTCTTTTTAAAGGTACTACCCACAGCAAAAGGGGATACTATTTTTTCTAAACCCTCCAAGCTCTATCTTAACAATAGCAATCTAAACTATGCCTATTGTGACAATCAAGATATAGGAACTCTGCGAGAGTGTTTTTTCTCAAATCAACTTGATAAACACTATGCAATCAAATACTCTAAGGTAGGGGATTTTTTGATAGACAATAGATATGTTGTTGAAATTGGTGGTAAGAATAAATCTTTTAAGCAGATAAAAGATGTTAAAGACTCTTTTGTAGTTGCTGATGATATAGAGGTTGGGTTTGGAAATAAGATACCGTTGTGGTTGTTTGGATTTTTGTATTGATATATTCTAAGAAAACAACAAATCACACCTATAATCTTAAATTTAACTTAATTTAAATAAATTTTAAGTTTAACTCGCTATACTTCGCCCACTAAAGCCAACTATGGCTATTTTACATAAGGAAATTAGATGAAATTAACATCTGTAATGAAGCCTCATGAAGTTAAAAGAGATTGGATTCTTATTGACGCTGAGGGAAAAACATTTGGTCGTATCTTGACAGACGTAGCTACTTTTTTAAGAGGTAAACATAAACCATCATTTACTCCAAATGTTGATTGTGGTGATTACGTTGTGATTATTAACGCTGAAAAAGCTAAATTTTCAGGGAATAAGCTCTCAACAAAAGAGTACTTTACTCACTCAGGTTACTTTGGTTCTACTAAAAGTAAAAAACTTAATGAGATGTTAGAGAAAAATACAGAGAAACTTTACCGTTTAGCTGTAAGAGGTATGCTTCCTAAGACAACTCTTGGTAGAGCAATGCTTAAAAAATTAAAAGTATATGTAGGTCCAGAACACCCACATACTGCACAAATTAAGAAGGAGGCATAAGAATGGCAACTTTCTATGCAACAGGTAAAAGAAAATCAGCAGTCGCTAAAGTATGGTTAACCCCTGGTAAAGGTGAGATGACTATTAACGGTAAAACTCTTGATGAGTGGTTAGGTGGACATGAGACACTTAAGATGAAAGTTAGACTTCCACTAGAAGCTACTAAACAACTTGAGTCTGTAAACATTGTAGCTAAGACTCTTGGTGGTGGTTACTCAGCTCAAGCAGATGCTGTTAAGCATGGTATTACAAAAGCATTAGTTGAGTATGAGCCATCTTTTAGAGCTATTCTTAAGCCTATGGGTCTTCTTACTCGTGATTCACGTGTTGTTGAGCGTAAGAAACCAGGTAAGAAGAAAGCTAGACGTTCTCCACAGTTTTCAAAACGTTAATGTTTCTTCAGAAAAAGATAGTTGTTACTCTCTTTTTACTTTTTGGTCGGCTTTTGTCGACCAGCTTCTTATTTTATAATTCTGTATTCTATTAATTTTTTTAATTATATTTTATTTTTTATATAATATTTATATTTAAAGATAACTACTCTCCTAAAGCCTATAATATCACACTTTTATCACATTTTCTATTGCTCTTTTAGATTTGTTTTTATTATGAAATATTAATTTGAACTTAGTAGTAAATATGAAATAACATTAAAAATTTATTTAATATAATAATATAAATATTTAATAAATGTTTAAGTTTTAAAAAAGATTCTCTCTGTTAATATCATATCGTAGAAATAAAATATTGAAAAAGCTAAATTCATTATAAAGAGGAGATAGAAAAATTCTATTTTTCAATTATTTTATTTGAAGAGTATTGGAGGATGTAAAAATCTTAATTAATGATATAAGAGGAATTTATATGAAGAAAATGAAAGATAGAGTGATAAAGTTGCTTTATATGCTTTTAGGTACGTTTTTTATGCCAAACATACTTTTGGCATATAATTTTTGTGATACACAACCAGCTGGAGGTGATGTAAATTGGGATATACAAGATAATGGGTCTGCAACTATTCCCTTTAATCTTACAGCAGGAGATGTTTGGACAAATATTGAACAAGTCAATAGTGCAAGAATTGTTGGACGGCATCAGTATGCAGGAGATTTAGCAGCAGAGCTTCGAAGTCCATCTGGAACGAATGTTATTTTATTTCGTTTAGGTGATGGTCGATATGGTGAAAATGCTTCTAGATGTAGTCGTGCAGATTTTGATATAACTTTTTCTGATAGTGCAAGTGGTACTGACTTGTCTGTTGCTGATGAAGCTAACTATTGTATAGGAACTAATGATAGGGGTAGTGAAACTGTTCCTCCTCAACCTTACTCTCCAAGTTTACCTAATGTAGGTAGTAGTCCAGCACTACAAGGTACAGCTCTAACCTATAATTCTGAAGGGATGACAACTAATAAACTCTCTAATTTAGTTGGGGATGACCCTCTATCTGGAACATGGGGATTGTATGTTGAGGATGCTTATAGTAATGATGTTGGAACTTTAGATGAAGTTTGTATAGATATGGACTTTGGGTCGGTTACTTATGACATTTGGGTTAGTAAAAATCCAACATGTACTGATAGGGTCGATACAGAAACTTTTGTAGCTGGTGAAGATGTTTACCTATGTTATGAAGTCTCAAACCAAGCGACTCAAAATTTTATATTTAAAAGTGAGACAAATAATCATGGTCAAACACTAAGTACAGAACTTGATGGTCTTTATGAAAATAAGTTTGTTGGTACAACTACAAAACGGGTAGCATATCGTACATTGACCGCAGGTAGTACAATTTTACCTATTGGAACGACTACGTTAACTGGTAGTGTAACTATTGAAGGAGATGATAATTTTTTCTCTACAGGTGAAACTTTAACTACGAGTGAGAGTGTTACTGTAACTGTAACACCACCTCCTGTTGATACTGATGGTGATGGTGTTTATGATGAAAATGATTTAGATGATGATAATGATGGAATTAGTGATGCTGTGGAGCTTGGTGGTAACTCAACAAGAGATACCGATGGTGATGGAATTATTGATTCACTTGATTTAGATTCAGATAACGATGGAATTCCCGATAATGTTGAAGCACAAACTACAGCAGGATACCAGTCTCCTACTACTGCTGGTGCAGATGGAACATTTGCAAATTATACTCCTGTAGATACAGATAGGGATGGTATTCCTGACTATATAGATAGTGATTCAGATGATGATAACATAACTGATGCAGATGAGAGTGGATTAACATTAAGTGGTATAGTTGGTATTAATGGA
>JALVEV010000128.1 GCA_027030605.1 Campylobacteraceae bacterium
CACCGAGGACGGGTGGGAACGAGCTAAAGGATTAATCATTCCAATTTGGTTCTGTATTACCACTTCCCCAATTTTTAGAAAAATCAGTATGCTCAGTTACTTTAGTTACATTCCAACTGCTTAAGTTGTGGTTGCTAAAGGCTTTAGCACCAGCAAACATATAACTCATAAGCGTAACATTAGAGACATCCCAACTGCCTATATCTTGGTTAAAAGATGGTGTAGATGCAAACATAAATCTCATATCCGTAACATTTGAGACTTTCCAATTACCTATATTTTGGTTAAAGGCTTTAGCACCATAAAACATCCCCCACATATCTTCAACATTTGAGACATCCCAATTACCTATATTTTGATTAAAGGCTACAGCTCCATTAAACATACGGAACATATTTGTAACATTAGAGACATCCCAACTACCTATATTTTGATTAAAGCTTCTAGCTTCTTCAAACATACTAAGCATATTAGTAACATTAGAGACATCCCAACTGCCTATATCTTGGTTAAAAGATAGTGTATATGCAAACATATGACTCATATTAGTAACATTTGAGACTTTCCAATTACCTATATTTTGGTTAAAGCTTCTAGCACCATGAAACATATGACTCATATTAGTAACATTAGAGACATCCCAACTGCCTATATCTTGATTAAATGCTACAGCATAAAAAAACATACTATACATAATCTTAACATTAGAGACATCCCAACTGCCTATATCTTGATTAAATGCTGAAGCACTATTAAACATACTACTCATATTTGTAACATTAGAGACATCCCAACTGCCTATATCTTGGTTAAAGATTGTAGCTTTAAAAAACATACTACTCATATTCGTAACATTAGAAACATCCCAACCACTTATATCTTGGTTAAAAGTTGAGTTTTTATAAAAAAGCTTTGACATATCCGTAATAGCACTAGTATTTACTTGAGTTACATCTTCATTGTTAGCAATTTTTGTTTTTAACTCTGCAAGAGTAATAGGAAGCGAGGTTGCCATTTTTTTAATATGAAAAACTTTAGAAGCCGAGGTTGTTACTTCTCCAATACCAGTACCTTTTGTTGCTGTAAATTTAAGTTTAAAGTCACTACTGTTTGGGTAATACCCATCAATAGAAATACTTGGAGAGGAACTTGCTGCTACATTATAGAGCGAATTACCAACAGTATCATCACCACTTACAATAGTAAAAGAGGGGGTTACCTCTTCATCTAATGGAAATGAGAGAACTATTTGATGCTTAAGCTCATCAATAGTAATAATAGGATTATCAGGAATAATAGGAGGAGCATAGAGCGTAATAGTACCTGTATCGGTTAATACAAAGGTAAAGGTAATAGAAGTTAACTCATCGATTTCAATATATAGTTGATGAGAACCACTGCTCAATCCTGTCAAGGTTATGGTTGTACCACTTCCATTGTTTAATGTTCCATCTGCATCTAAGTCACTATCTACACCATATTTAAATGAAATATTATCTGGATTGTGAAGAGTAAAGGTAACATCATATGTCCCATCTCCTTTTGGGGTTACAGCTTTACCAACTACACTAAATGGAGTAGTTGCAATTTTTATATGAAAGTATAATATGGTCAATGGTTAAGTTAGTTGTTTTGTTAACATAATAGGTATGTTGCTTCTTTTTGTCAACCGAGAGTGAAACAGTTGTCCCCTCTGTCGATGCATTACTATTTTGTAATCTATTTGTGTTGTTGCCACATCCAATAATGGCAAAGAGCATGATGAAGGTTATAGCTAGATGTTTAATTGTTCTATTCATCTGAAACTCCTAATAGTGTTTTAGATATATTATACAACCAAATAGTTTATGTTTTCTTATAACTTTTATTATTTTGATTTATTTCACTATGAATAATTTTATTAAAAAATATTTAGACTATAGTAAACTAAGTTAAATTATATAGGTTCAGTTTTATTGAACTTATAGTTTATGTAACTCTTTCAATATCTCTATTTTGTTACAACACTTGCTAAATTCATTAAAAAACTCTATCTCTTCTTTACAAATATGCTTATGTCGCTCATAAGATTTTAAAACCTGCATAGCTTTTCTTCGTGACTCATCTCTATCTCGTTTAATATGCTCAAAACAGATTGCTCCATTAATTAAGCCTTTTACTAAATTTTTAAGTGGATGATTTGATTTACGAAGTGGATGCCATGCCTCTTCGAGAGCTTCATGAGCCTCAAAATATTTTTCTTTCTCAAGTAGGTTTATATATAATAAGAGTGCTGATTTTAAATCATGATTTTCAACTAACATTCAACTCCTTTTAAGTTAGATAATTATAGGTCAAACTACTTTAATCAATAAAATTTATGAATATAATTTAATTTTTTGACTGATAAATTGCTGATTTTACACATGATAAATGCGATAGATGAATAATTATAGTTTTATTCTATTTATCATTAATACTTAATCATTTTTTCTATATGATTTTCTTCGTATAGTTCAGGTTATTAGTAATAATAAGTTGGATTTATGATAATTAAAACATTGAGGAGGAAACATGAAGTTAGGTTTTTTAGTCGACCTTAACCTTTGCATGGGTTGTAAAGCCTGTGAGGTCGCCTGTAAAGTTGAAAATGAAGTGCCATTAAGCTCTTGGCGTTTACGTGTAAAATACATAGATATAGGGTCATTCCCAAACACAACACGTGAGTTTACACCACTTAGATGTAATCACTGTGAGAGTGCTCCGTGTGAGCGAATTTGTCCTGTATCGGCACTTCATTACCTAGAGAATGGTATTGTGAATGTGGACAGTTCACGCTGTATTGGTTGTGCTGGGTGTATGATGGCGTGTCCTTATGGTGCTATCTATATGGACCCAGAGTCAAATACAGCTGATAAGTGTACCTACTGTGCACATAGAATTGAAACAGGATTGATGCCAGCTTGTGTAGTTGCTTGTCCTGTTGAAGCAAATATTTTTGGTGATATTGAAGATGAGACTTCTCAGATTTCAAGATATATCATGGAGCATCAAAGTCATGGTGGTGGTGTTCAAGTACGTAAACCTGAAAAGCATACTAGCCCTAAACACTTCTATGTAGGTGGTGGTAATATCTCTCTTAATCCTCTTGCTCATGAGAGAATTGAAGGGTATGGACTATTTAATAATGTTACGCATCTTAAAACAATAGGTGACGCTCATGA
>JALVEV010000129.1 GCA_027030605.1 Campylobacteraceae bacterium
GGCAAGAGAGTAGGCTAAAGCCGATAAAAATGCATATTTTTTAGACATAAAATTTTTACCGATACTAAAAATTCCTAATGCTGTAGCTGTCCCTACAAAGATATAAAATAGATTTAATATCAAGTTAGATTCTACAATGTAATAGAAAGGATAAATAACCAATATTATGCCTAAATCATCTACATCCCAATTTCGTAAATAGTCATTTACCCCCTCTATAAATGGTTTATGGAGTATCTCTATTGTAGAGTAGTGGTATCCTAATGCATCAGATTCATTAAATGCAAAAAAATTATTATTATAATAGTACGATACAATGTTATTGATTGCAACAAATAAAAAACTATAGAGAAAAATCGCTATCCAAAGATAACTCTTCTTATAAAATTGACTATTCATAGATGCACTCATTTGTAAAATACTATAGTAACTTATAAAAGAGAGTACTGTCAAACAATTAACTAAAACATACTCTCCTGTAATTTTTGGAGAGAGTATTAAGTAGAGAAGAAGTGAAGCCACTATATAGATAGTATTAATTGATTTTAACATCATAGAGTATTATCTATACTTTCTAAAAAACATTCTTATATTAAAGCTTATCCACTCTCGTAAATTGGGTAGAGTATAAACCTTCCCAAATTTATCTATGGTTTCAGGTTGATAGTTGCTATCTAGTAGTTTACATAGAGCCTCATACATCATCTCTATACTCTCCTCATTAACCTTTTTCTCTAAAGATTTTAATGAATCCTTTTTATCTATTTTGACAGACTTTTCAACGATTGGAGTACCACAATCAAGCCCTACTGAAAGTTTCTGTAGAGTCATACCTACCTCTTTTTCATTATTGTAAAGTTCCCAAAACACAGGAGGCATTCCTCTATATTTTCGCATATCTCCATGGTGGTAAGAGAGAATACCATTAGGCGTAAGTGCAATGAGAGGCTCTTTAACAATACCATACCCACCAACAAGCAAAAGTGTATCTAAATTATATGCTTTTATAGCATCTAGTGTCTCTTTAGAATAGGGGTCATTGGTCTCTATTGTCTCTATATTATTAGCTTGACAATACTCATAAGTATCTACACTACTATCCTCTATAGATTTTGAAAAGAGTCTTTGAAATGCCATAACTATCATATACCCTCCTCGTCCTCTTTTAAAATTTTTAATAATTTTTTCTTTAAAGGTTTTTCCTCTTCTTGTGTCAACTATAGCTACTTTAATATTAAAATTATTATCTTCTAATATAGGTTGTAGTGTTTTAACTCTAAAGTCTGACAACCCACTATGGGAGACTAAAATTCCTATATTCATTATGTATACTCCTTAATAGATTTTGCATATCCATACGCTTGTTTAGTTCCGTTTCTAGATTTTATAAATGCCCAAAGACCACTTGCTTTTACAATGAGTTCATTTATATCTTTGGTATCATTAACTGAGACTCTTTTGAGTTTAAAGATGTCGCTATCTAGAGTGTTAAATCCATAATCAACGGTAATGGCACATCGATATCCAGCATCTTTAGCTATTTTAATATCTCTATCACTATAGTCCCCATTAGGGTAAGCTAGGGTGTTAATATTTAAATTAAACTCCTCTTCTAAAATCTTTTTTGATTCCACTATCTCTTTTTTAGCATCGCTATCACTACATTTTGGAAGTATTGGATGATAGAGTGTATGAGACTGCATATTGACATATTGACTCATCTCTTCAATCTGCTTTTTACTTAGTGCCTCTGGTGTCTCAAAGATTTTCTCCTGCCAAAAGTCTTTATCTTTTAAAAACTCTAATCGCTCTTTATTACTCTTTGCTTTTAGCTCTAATTCTGAAATATCTGTTACTTTTGTAGAGAACCAAAAATGTTTATTGGTATTAATAATACCTGCTGTTAAAAAGATAGTAACAGGAATATTATATTTTTTAATTACAGGTAGTATCTCATAGTTACCAATATGTCCATCATCAAATGTAATTATCATTGCATTCTTAGGAATTTTGCTACTATCTTTTCTATAATGAGCTTCAATATAGGTATCTAAATCTATAATATTATAGTGTTTAGATAGGTAAGCAAAAGATTGTTCAGCTGTATCAACATCTATATCATGAAAGAGAATAATGGTTACCTTATCTCTTTGAAAGAGTAATTTAAATAGTTTAGCCAACCCTAAATATCGCAAAAACTTAAATCGTAATTTTTTCATAGTCTAACTCCTGATTTTTTAAGCCAAAGTGATAGATTTAGTAGTTTCCATAAAATAGCTCCATTATCTTTTCTATTTTCAATATGCTCTTGCATTAGCAGTTCAATATCATTATTGTAGAACTCTGAACTTCTAATCTTTTCAAGCATAAAATCCTTCATAGATGTTCGTAGCCAATAGTGAGCAGGAACACCGAAACCTTTTTTAGGTCCATAGAGAACTTTGTCAGGAATAATCCCTGCAAATGCTTTTTTGAGAAGATACTTCTTCTCTTTTCCTTGTACCTTATATTTAGAGGGGAGGCTCATTGCATACTCTGTCAAGATATTATCTAAGAAAGGTACTCTTACTTCCAAACTATTTGCCATGGTAGCTCTGTCGACTTTTTCAAAATATAAATCGGGTAAAATAATATTCATATCGGTATACAATGCTCTATTTACAGGGTCTAAATCTTTAAACTTATTGTAAAAATACTCATAACGTTGAAATGGATTGTGCTTCTTTAATCGGCTCTCTATCTCTGCATTAAAATAGTTAGCAGGGTCTTCATCAAACATCTCTTGAGACAAGATATATGCCATCTCATGGCTCGGCTCTTTTTGATAAAGGGCATAGAGAAACCTTAACCCTCTATATTTAGAGCTATCTTTAGGTATCAGTTGTTGTAACAAAAAGAAAAATTTTGAGATAAACTTAAAGGTTTTATAGTGATGCAGTCGAATGTAGCGATGATACCCTGCAAAAAGTTCATCGCCTCCATCTCCTTGTAAAATAACCTTCTCTTTTCCTTTTAGCTCTTTGCTCATAAGGTAGAGAGGTATATTTCCTGGGTCTCCAAAGGGTTGGTCAAAGTAGTGGTTGACCTCCTCTAAAATCGAAATTGTATTCTCCCCTGTAATGTGCATCTCATGGTGGTCAGTGCCATAATGGTTTGCAATAAATTTTGCAAGTGGTAGCTCGTTGTCCCCTCCATCAAAATCAAATCCAGCAGAGAATGTTTTGATTTTTCCTTTATAGTGTTTTGTTGCATAAGCTGTAATGGCTGTAGAGTCAATTCCCCCACTTAAAAAGATACCTACAGGTACATCGGAGAGCAGTTGTCTTTTAACAGAGGCTTCAAAATGCTCTCTAATATTTGCTAGTGCCTCCTCAAATGAGTCGGTTGATGGTGTTATCTCATAGTTGAGCTTGTAGGGGTGTATCTCAAAATCTTTTTTCTCAATATCATACTCAATATAGTATCCAGGTTCTAACTTTTTAATATGCTCATAAAAGGTTGTCTCTCCTAAGGTTGTACCAAAATGTAGATACTCATAGAGAGCTTGATAGTTTAATTTTTTCTCTATAATCTCAGAAGCCAAAAGAGCCTTTATTTCCGAACCAAAAATAAAGTTTTTATCTTTACTATAGTAGTAGAGAGGCTTAACCCCAAATCTATCTCGTACAATATAGATTTTATTGAGCTGATTATCATAAATGCTAAAAGCGAACATACCATTGAGTCTCTCAAAAAGTTCAACTCCCCACTGTCCAAAACCCTCTAGTACGACTTCTGTATCGGAATCTCTCTTAAATGGAGTACCTATCTTCTCTAACTCCTCTTTTAACTCTTTAAAATTATAAATCTCTCCGTTGTAGACAATAGTATAACGACCATCTTTGCTTACCATTGGCTGATTGGCTGTTTCACTTAAATCTAAAATAGAGAGTCTAGTATGTCCTAAACCTATCTCCTCATTTTTAAAAGTACCTCGGTTATCTGGTCCTCGATGAGAGATAGAGTTATTCATCTCTTCTATATTAATATGCTCTTTAGATATATACCCACAGATACCACACATTAGACTGCCCCTTTTCCATTAAAAATAACTAAAATTAGACTCACAATAGTAATCACAGTAATCAAACTGAAACTGTAATTAAAACGGTAAAATTTTTCTGAGTAATAGGTATAGAGATAGGTTATAAAGATACCTGTTACCAATGTTCCTAAGATGACACCCCATAGACCTAAATAGTATCCAAATATAAAACTAGCCATATAGTTTACTGCTACAGCTAAAAAAGAGATATAGATAATATAGTGTGTTTTACGCTCTATTAGATACCCAAATCCATTAGCTTGAGTAGTATTGATAAAGAGTATTGATACTAGCATCATAGGCAAAAGATAACTCCCCTCGGCATACTCTGCCCCTCCAAAAAACTCTATAGCCATATCAGAAAGAGGATAGGCAATTAAAAAAGCAACTGGTATAAGTAGTAGATAGATATGAAAAAAGTTTTTAATTAAATGCTGACCCTTTGGGGTACTATAGTTACCAAGCATTACAGGCATAAACCCTCCTGTTACTGTTCCTAAGAGTATCTGTGGAATATTGGCAAGTTTTGAAACTAAGGCATAGAGTCCCAACTCATGCTGACCAAATAGTGCAAGTATCACAACTCTATCTGCCATCTGTACAAAACTGTTAGCTAGATAGCTAGGAACAAAGGGCAAAGAGAGTTTAAATAGCTCTTTGAGTAGCTGTTTTGCATTATCAATAACCTTAAAATTTAAAATATAGGCTCTTGAGATATATAAAGAGATAAGAGCTCCTAAAAAGAGTCCAATAACCAACCCTTGAAGATAGGACTCAACAGTAGGCTCTACCATATAGAGAAAATAGAGACCTACTAACATACCAAGCATATAAGAGAAAAGTGTTACAAAGGAGGCCTCTTTTGCTCGTTCTCTCCATCGTAAAAAGTTAAAAGTGTGGTAGTTAATCATTACAAAGAGTTCATAAAGTACTATATAACTCCAAACCTCTCTATTAAGAAGAAAGAACTTATCGGTATAGCTAAGAATAACCATTAGAATAATGGAGATAAAAAAGAGAATAGCTGTACTAATTAGGAGTGTAGAGAGATAAAAAAATGAGAGTAGAGTATCGTTGTTTTTAGACTCTGCTAAGAGTATTGCAATACCAGAATCTATACCTAAAATAATAATAATATTAATAATACCACTTGTTATTAAAAAAATATCATAGATAGCAAACTGCTCAACCCCAACGGTTTTAGCCAAAATAGGAATAATCAAAAATGCTAATGCTTTGTTCCCAACATTTGCAATAAGATAATATTTGCTGTCACTAAGACCCTTTTTTGCTAAACTCATCTATTCTCTTTCACTGTTTTATCTAGAAGTTTTAGATACTCTTTAGCTAACCCTAACCCAGCATATTTGTCAAACCATTGACTGTTCTCTTTAGCTTTTTCTATATAAAATTCTCGATTATGTATAAAACTATTTAAATGCTCTTCTACCCTCTTAGAACTATTAGCTCTCATGATAAAAGGAAGATTATGACCCATTTTTTTATAATACTCTTCATCACTCTGCTCAATATTTTGCATTAAAATCTTTCCACGAGAAAGCCCTTCCCAACCTACTCCACCCCACATGGTAGCAGAGAGAGCATCAACCACAATATCTGCATAATCAATAAGTTGTAGTATCTCTTTTCTTGGCATTCGTTTAAGCCATAAAACATGCTTTTCTATCTGAAGTTCTCTAATAATCTCTTTTGCATCATCAACATCTGAACCATACTCAAAGAGTACCAATAGTGCATTAGATTGGGGATTCTTTTTAATAAATGAGCCATATCCTATTATAAGTTTATCTAACCCCTTACCTCCATACTTCTCCATAAGTTCATTGGTTATCCATCTCTTATGCCAAATATGTCGTGTATGAGAAAAGACTATAAAGTCATATTTTTTTAAAATAGCCGATATCTCTCTAATTTCATCACTCTCTTTAAGCTCTTCTCTATAGACCATTAGAAGGTACTTATTTATACATTTTTTAGATAAATTCAATCTACTAATACTATCACTTTGCACCTCTTGTATTTCAGAAGCAATAACCTTTTTTGTATTCTCTTGTAGCCCTTTAACTTGAACTTTTACAACATAACTTCTTGCTATTGACCTAAACAGTTGCTTAAAGCTTAATTCAGGGTAAACAGTATTCTCTAATCCATCATCATGAGGTATAAAAATATCTAACTCAATTCCTAACTTTAAAAAGATAGCAGGAGCCATCCCACACCCTATAAAAGCATCAAAATCTTTAAACATCTCCTTTAATTTAACTTTTTTTAAAAAGAGTAGACCTTGAGTGTTAGCCTTAAGAGGCAATACATGAATATATGGCTGATACTTATCTATCTCATACGTATCATTCTCTGGTAAAAAAAGCTCCTGTTCATTCTTATACATAAAAAGATGTGCATCGACACCTAAGTCTCTAAAATATCTCATAATGGAAAAGAAGTTATTATTCATATTTCCAATTAATGCTACTCTCACCCTAACTCCTTAATTTTTAATACTTTTTGGTAAATTTTCAATACTCTCTTTGCAACTTTATCCATAGTATACTTTTCTATTTTATCGCTACCATCAATTCGCATATTCTCTTCTATAACCCTATTAATATATTTTGCAAGTTCATCTGAATCTGAAGGGCTAATATAGCACCCCTCTACATTAGCAGTAAGTTTTTTAACATCTCCTACATCAACTGAAACAATAGGACAATGACAACAGAGTGCCTCTTTGGCAACAAGTGGACCAGTTTCAGAATGGGAGGTAATAAGTAGAAAATCTACAGCATTCATTAAGAGGCAAACCTCTTCTCGGCTATATCCTGTTAACTCAATTAGTTCTATTGCATATTTAGATTTAGCTATGGAGGCTTGTGCAAGGGGAGCATTTTTTACATAGACAGAAAAAGGTGAGGTAAACAGAGCATACTTTTTCTCTAAATCTAATCCTAATTTTTTTCTTGCTACTTTTTTATCTATAGGGAAAAATATATTTTTATCGACACCACATGCAATAATATTTGGTCTTTTTATATATTTTATTTTTTTAGCCAACATCTTATGTACAAAAATATTTTCTGTTGATAAAAGAGAGGCAAGAAGAGAAAATATTCTATATTTCTTATCATTAATATCATCTCCATGAAAAGTTACAATAACAGGTACTTGTCGTTGAAAAGTAGCTAACAATCCAGACAATCCATAGTGTGCATGGACTAACTCTGGAGTATACTCATCTATCTTTTTTATCATATTTCTATAATTTTTCAAATATCCTAAAATCCCTTTACCCTCAATAAAGTAAGTATCATAATCTACGCCCAACTTTTTTAAGGATTCTGCTTGTTCATAAATAAACTTACCGTTATAGGGAAAATTCCAATTTGGATTAGATGGTTTACCACTACAGACAATTAAAATTTTCAAATTACAACTCCTTAAAGTTTAATTGATGTTTTATTGTTTTAAAATTAATTATTAATGACAACAGAAGAAGCGAAAAGATAATTACTCTGTTTATTAAAGAGACCTCATAGAGAACTGCCAAATAGATAATTGTTAAACTAATAGATAATGCTAACACCTCTTTTATAGTTATATAGTTTGTAAATATTATTTTAAAACTACTTATTTTATAGAGTAGGACAAATGCAAACTCTGTAACTATCGTAGCAAATATTGCACCATAAACACCATATTTTGGAATTAATAGATAATTCAAACCAATATTGAGTACAACACAAACTATAGAGGTATAGAGCCTTATATGGTTTAAATTAGATGATGAGAGGAGTGCCGTATAGGTGTTCATAGAGAATCTAAAGACAACTATAATAGATAATAGTATTAACATCTTACTCGACTCTGAAAATGCCTCTCCAAATCCATAGTAGACTATTTCATTGGCAAAAAGTACCGTAAATATTGTAAAATAGACAGAGAAAAAGATATTGATATGTTGTACTCTTAATATAAGTTTTTTGAGTAATGCATTTTCATTATTGTGAATATATTTTGCAACTTTTGGATAGTATTGACTAAAAAGAACATCTGAAAATATAATAGGAATCACATACATTCTAATAGCAACAGAGTAGAGTCCAATATCTTCAAACGATACGCCCATATGTTTTAGCATAATAATATCAATCTGAACAAATACTACAACTAACAGACTATTTAAAATATAACTCCATGAATTAAAGAGATACTGCTTTGCAAACTCTGGATTAAAAAGTTTTTTAAAGTTTATCACATATTTAAGTTTATAAAATTTATTAAAAAGTACTAAAAGATAAATAGACCTTGAGAGTAAAAAAGCTAAATAGACCACTAAAAGTTCTTGAAGTGTCATTAGATTAAATAAAATAATAATTAAAAAAATAGATTTTTCCATAATTACATATTTTGCATCTAAAATATAATTTTGATGATTATAGAGTGAGGAACGGAAGATTAAAATAATACTATAAAGATAATAGGAGCTAAAGAGTATTATGATATAGATATTACTATTGAACAGTACCATTAAAGAGAGAAAAAAGAGATAGATTACTGTTTTCAATACAAAAATTGTATTAAAAATTTGTAAATTCTCTTTTTTACTAAACTCTTTTACCTGATAGAGTTCTCCTCCCACATCAATAAAAATAAAGATAATAGCAATAATACTATAATAGTATGAGAACTCTCCTAATTCACCCTTTCCAAAAGTTTGAACTAAAAGGATAAAAAATAGAAACATAATCCCTTTTTCAAAGATTCTTGCAAAAAGTAGTACTATGGTATTATTCATAAGCTTTGAACACCTTTTAAAAATAGAGTATTCAAAAACCTATGTTTATTTAACTGTATTTTTAAAATAGTCCCATCCCCTATATCTAATTTTCGTATTTTTAAATAACATTATCTATTAAAATAAATTAATAATAACTTATTTTGTTGTAAAAAATTTATTATCTCGCTAAATAAAACTAATTTAAACAATATTTTAACATGAGCTTTAGCTTTATAAATAAAGTTTATAAATTTCAATCATCAATAAAATTTATCTTTTTAAGACTATTTTTATCTTAATAGCCTTTTTTACTCATATATTGTTTCAAATTTAGACATTTTTTATAAAAAATTTCTAGTTTTATCAATTTTTCTGATAATATTGTAATTGAAACCAAAATAAGGACTATTTATGAATAAAATTACAACCTATGCAACCATCGCTTTAGCATCTATTTTGCTTACTGCTTGTGTAGAGCAACCAAATGTAAAGCAAGAAGAGGCAACTAAACATGCTGAACACGCTACTACTCACCATAAACATTGGGGTTACTCTGCAGATGTAGGACCAAGCCATTGGAGTGCATTAAATGACAAGTTCTATATGTGTTCAGAGGGTAAAGAACAATCACCAATCAATGTTGTTTCAACAAAAGATATTGACTTAGCCCCTCTTAATATTAACTACCCACAAGGTTCAAAGAGTGTTATTAACAATGGACATACAGTTCAAGTAAATATTAAAGGTGGAGATACACTAACTATTAATGGTGAAGCGTATGAGTTAAAACAGTTTCACTTCCATACACCAAGTGAAAACCATGTAAATGGAAAATCATTCCCATTAGAGGCACACTTTGTTCATGCTTCAAAAGATGGTAAGTTAGCAGTAATTGCGGTAATGTTTGAAGAGGGAACTGAAAACCCTACACTAAACAAAATTGTTAAGAGTTTCCCACTAGAGAAAAATAAAGAGGCAAAATTAGAGTTTAATAAAGACTATTTAGATGTTGTTATGCCACCAAAGAGAGACTACTACCACTTTATGGGGTCACTAACTACTCCACCATGTAGTGAGCAGGTTAACTGGTTTGTACTTAAACAACCACAAACAGCTTCAGCAGAGCAGATTGCTGCTATTCATAAAGAGATTGGTATGGACAATAACCGTCCAGTTCAAGCAACTAATGGTAGAAGTATAGAAAAATAAACCTCCTCCATCCTCGTTCCCAACGTCCTCGTTGGGAATGCATATTGGAATTTACATTTATTCCAAATTGGCTCCTAAAGAGCAACCCTCAATCTTAGCTACACGACCACTATGTCGTCCACCCTCAAACTCGGTATTACAAAAAGCCTCTATCATACTCTCTACGACACCTTTTCCAACAACACGCTCACCAAAACATAAAATATTTGCATCATTATGAGCTCTAGTAGCACTGGCTGTATAGGCATCGTGACATAATGCAGCACGAATACCTTTTACTTTGTTTGCAGCTATCGAGATACCTATACCTGTACCACAAATTAAAATACCAAAACTTCCCTCATCAGCTACTACAGCTTCAGCACACTTTTTAGCAAAGTCAGGGTAGTCAACTCGGTCAGCATTCTCAGGACCCAAGTCAATAATCTCATGACCTAACTCTCTTACATAGTTTTTTGTAAACTCTTTTAGAGCATACCCAGCATGGTCTGTTGCAATATAAAATTTCATATCTTAATCCTTAATATCTTGGCTCTTCATACTGTATATCATCTACAAATGTACCTAATCTATCCCAACGTACGGTCTTTTTATCATTATCCCAAGAAAAGTAGATAAACCAAGGTTTACCAATGATATTTGTATAAGGGACAGAACCCCAAAAACGACTATCGGCTGAGTTGTCTCGGTTGTCTCCCATCATATAGTAGTGACCCTCTTCAACTTTTTTATAAAAAGCATTCATCGAGTGACCTGTTGGGCTACGGTATATAACATCACCCAACTCTTTAATATAGATAGGTGACATATTTGGTGAATAACGTGGATTTCGACCTTGCTCTACCGCAAGTAAAGCTGAAAATGCATCTCCATGTTCAGGAGCATATTGGACTCCTGGATATTTATCCATATAAGGGTTATCTACCCACAACTTATCTCTAAATCTTTTAATCTTCTCTGGTTTATAGTTCTTTTTAATATACTCATCACCCTCTGCAAAGTGGATATAGAGATGTTTGTTTTGATAGACTATCTCATCACCACCTGTAGCGACACACCGTTTTACATAGTGTGTTTTATTGTCCCCTGGGTAGAGAAAAATGACAATATCTTCACGTTGAGGTTTATCTCCCTCTATTAGGTGACCATTGTTATTAAAGTCAGGAACTAATCTTAGATTAATCCAAGGAACAACAGGAAGAGGAATACCATAAGAGAACTTTTTAGCAAAAAGAAAGTCTCCTATTTGTAGTGTTCTTTTCATAGAACCTGAGGGAATAACAAATGACTGAATCACAAAAAAGATAAGAAAAAGAACAATAATAATG
>JALVEV010000130.1 GCA_027030605.1 Campylobacteraceae bacterium
ATAAATATCTATCTGAAGAGATGATTGGTATAGATACTATTACTAAATTATTAAAGAGAAAAAGTCAAGCAGATATTACTACACTACTTAGAGATAATTTTACTAAAATAGAGCAACAAGATAACTATTTTGTAAATATTTTCTCTTCTATAGATTTATCGTCTACCAAACTAGGAAGAGGTAAAGAGACAAGAGAAACTCTTTTAACAGAGCTTTTATTAGATATAGACTCTTTTAAAAAAGATAAAATAGCTTCTGTTTTTGATTCTGTTTTACAAAGAAGTTCCCAAGAGGTAGGGAAAGTAAGAGGAGAATTTTATACTCCCCCTGAAATCTCTAAACTTTTAGCAAAACTTTTATGTTTAGAGAGAGATAAAATCAGCTCTGCTTATGACCCAACTTGTGGTACAGCCTCTACACTTATTCAAATAGCTAATGAGTGTAATGTTGAGAAACTTTATGCTCAAGAGATAAACAAATCAACTTACAATATAGCACGAATGAATTTGGTAGTTCATGGTATAGACTATAGAGATATTGATATTGAGTTAGGAGATACGTTAGAAGAGCCGAAACATTTAGATAAAAAATTTGAAGTTATTGCTTCTCTTGCCCCTTTTTCATTGCGAAAGTCAAAATCTGATTTTGCTTTTATTTTGCACTCCTTATATCATCTTGAAAAAAATGGTGTTATGGCAACAGTTGTTAGTCAGGGAAGGTTATATGGGGGAGGTTCAGAAGGAGAGATTAGAAAAGAGTTAATTGCAGATAAAAATTATATTGATGCTGTAATTAGTTTGCCATCAAACCTTCTTTATCATACCTCTATTCCTATCTCTATTGTAATTTTCAAAAAAAATCGAAAAACATCTAAAGATATACTGCTTATAGATGCTTCCACACATTTTGTTAAACATAAAAATCAAAACTATCTTACTCAAAGTAGTATTGATAAAATTTTAAAAACTTATAAAGATAGAAGTAGTATTAAGAGTTATAGTCGAGTTGTTAAGCTAAAAGAGATAGAGAGAAATAACTATAATTTAAATGTACCTCAATATATCCAATACTCAAACAGTTTAAAGAGTCTGCATATTAAAAATTTTAAAAGTTTAACCAATATAAAAATAGACAATATTCCAAACTTCTCTGTCTTTGCAGGTTCAAATGGTTCAGGTAAAAGTAATCTCTTTGAAGCTTTAGAGTTTATACGTGATGTTATTCGATATGGGGCAAATGAGGCAATAAAAAAGCATAATGGATACAACAATATAAGCTCCTATAAACTAAAAGGGAAAAATAAAAAAACCTTTTTTACTAAAATGGAGATTTCTATAGGCTCAAATCTTTATGAATATGAGATGAAAATAGAGAATTTAGATAAAGAGCCTATTCTCTATGAGAGTGTCAAAAAAGATGGCTATGAAGTAGCCAAAAAAGACAAAGATAAGATTTTAATACATCAAAAAGAGAGATTTATCTCATTTTCAAAAGATGAAACTATTTTAAAACTCATATCTGATGAGGCTAAAGGGTTGTTAGAGTTTTTATCATCAATAGAGAGATACCAAATTGACCCTATAAAAGCGAAAGAGGCTGATGACTACTCTAAGACTGATACGGTTTTAGATACTTCTGCTTCAAATCTATCAACTGTTTTAAAAAGTTTAGAAAAAGATAAATTTATTTTCCAAGATATATTGGAGTCTATGCAGATAATTGTACCAGAGTTTGAAAAGTTCTCTACACAAACAGATAAATATACCAATAAATCTATTTTGGTTTTTAAAGAGGGAGGCAGAAACAGATTTCCAGCAGGGTTGATTTCTGATGGGACTATTTATGCTCTTGCTATGTTAACTATTATCTATAGCAATACAAAAGGTATAGTTTTGATAGAAGAGCCTGAAAGAGGATTGAACCCAAAAGCAATAAGTGAGCTTATAGAGTTATTTAGAGAGAAGAGTGAAAATATTAATATTTTTATCAATACACATAATGAAACTATTGTTAGAGAGACACAACCTCACGAGCTGTTTTTAGTAGCAAAAAAAGATGGTAAAACAGAGATAAAAAATGTAAAAGAGTCTTTTCCTAATTATGACTACTCTAAAATGGAGATAGATAAGATGTGGCTATCAAATATGTTTGATGGTGGTCTTCCATGGTAAAGGTTGCTTTTATTGTTGAAGGTAAAATAGAGAAGATATTTATTGATTTTTTGGATAGAAGTGGATGGTTTAAAAAATATAATATTGAAAAAGTTGCCCCTACTATTGATGCTAAAGGAGGAGGGAATCTATGCCCTAAAAATATGCAAGTTTTTGTTGATGAGGTAAAGAGTTACAATCCAGATAAAATAGTTATTTTGACTGATTTAGAGTGTGACCCTTGTGTAGAAAAGACAAAAAATAGGCTAGGTAGTTGTGATATTTGTACCATAATTTTAGCAAAAAAAGCTATAGAGGCTTGGTTTTTAGCTGATGGTGATATTGTAGAGCAGTATACAAATGGAGAGGTTAAACATTTTGAGTCTCCTGAAAATACTGAAGATATGCCCTATGATACATTTAAAGAGTTACTTATTGAACATACAGGAAGAGGTATACGTAAAACTAAATTGGCTACGAGTATCTTTAAGAATGGTTTTGATATTGAAAAATCTGCTTCTCATCCCAATTGTCAAAGTGCTAAATACTTTGTCGATAAGATTAGGGCTTTAGGAAAATAATAGAAGGATATTAGCATGGAACATATAACACTTTTTTTAAACGCATTGGTTGACCTAAGCAATGCAATGGCTCCCTACATCTTGTTTGGGTTGATTTTTGCAGGAGTTCTACATGAGCTTGTGCCTGAGACCTTGGTTACTAAACATCTAGGCAAAGAGAATATTTGGTCGGTGATTAAGTCAACCATTTTTGGAATACCTCTGCCTGTCTGTTCGTGTGGAGTGATTCCTTTGGCAACCAGTATTAAAAAATCAGGAGCATCAAAGGGGGCGACGCTTTCATTTTTAATCTCTACACCTATTACGGGGGTAGACTCAATTATGGCTACGTATGGAATTTTTGGGTGGATATTTACGATTTATAGAGCGATAACCTCTATGATTATTGCTATGGTAGCAGGGATTTTAACTAATTTCCTAGACAAAGAAGAAGAGAAAACAAAA
>JALVEV010000131.1 GCA_027030605.1 Campylobacteraceae bacterium
GGCTTCGCACAATATAGAGAAGTTTAAAGATAATCCAAATGAGTTAGACAAAGGGGCTATTTCAAGATTGTCTATAGATGCACTACCTGCTATTCAAGGAACAGATATTATTATAAACAAATCCCAGTTTAGAGACTGTAGCTCTTTTTCAGAGTATCACTTTGGGTACTGCTCTAAAATTTCAAAGTATGGAGAGAAACAGTATAGAGATAGATATTTGACCCCATATAATGCTCCTAAATATATTCGCCATAACAATATGAGTGCTAAAGAGATATATCAATCTTGTGCAGGTTGTCATGGAAGAGATGGAGAGCAGAAAGCTCTTGGAAAGTCAGCCATAATTGCAGGTCGAGATGCTAACAGAACTATTCAACAGCTTCAAGCCTATAGAAGAGGAGATTTAAGTCTATATGGTATGGGTGGATTAATGAGAGGACAAGTTGGTTTACTTAGTGATGAAGAGATTAACTCCTTGGCTATCTATATTTCTCAACTGAAAAAAGGAGAGAGCAATGAAAGCAGATAGATTACGAATCATTTTACCCCTAAGCTTTTTTCTCTTTATAAGCTTCATTATCTATCTAGCCGACACAGCAGATTATAACTTTGCTTTTAGAGTAGTTGGTTATATTCCCTATGGTGACAAGTTTATGCATGGTCTGCTCTATGGAGTTATGGCACTGCTTCTTAACTATGGGCTAAATTTTAAAAGCAAAAAAATCTTTGGCTTTAATATGCAAGTAGGAGCAATAGTTGTTCTAACCTTTGCAGGGTTAGAGGAGATAACGCAATATTGGCTACCTAGTCGGACTTGTGATGTTTTTGATTTTGTTTCTGATGTGGTTGGGGTGGTTTTGTTTTCGTTTTGTAAAATTTAGGCTATAATCCCTTTAAAAAAGGAGATGTCATGCACGAGCAGAGACGATTTTTATTGGATGAAGCACGAGCAGTTGAACCTGTGAAAAATACACTACGATTAACTTGGGAGTTTATGGTTTTAAATAAAAAGTTTACTTTAACAGCTTTGAGTCTGTTGCTTCTGTTAAATATATTAACAACGTTTTTAGGCATTATTGGAATGGTACTTTCAGGTATATTCTCTTTAACTATTCAGATATATCTTTCAAAACTAGTATATTTTACACAAGATATTGAAGAGTTTGTAGCTCAAACAAAAGCTTCAAAAATAGAAGAGGCAGTATCAAGAAACTCTTTTATTGCTTCAGGAGCTTATATTGCTTGGATTATACTTTTTGTATTACTACTATTTATTTTAGGCTCAATAGTAAAAAACTCTGGAGTTCCCTTAGAAAATATTAAGAGTGTAGAGGAGCTTATACCTGTTGCTAAAATACTTTTTTTACCAATAGTTATTTTAACTCTACTTGTAAGTTATATTCGCCCTTTGGTGCAATCTAATATTGCCTTAGCAGAGAATTTTTTAGAAGGTTTTTTTGCTCCTTTTACTATCTTCTCTCCAAGTTTATGGCAAAGTTCGTTTAAAAATAGTTATCCAAAATATATTTTTATAATAATAGGATTAACCTTTTTAGGAGGATTGCTTTTAGGTATTTTTGTTAGTTTACCCTTTATTAATATGTTAGCAAGTTTTATAGTTGTTGTTGCAATGTATGGATATATGGTTCTTATTTCTGTGGTTGCAATGATGGGAAGAAGAATGGTAGAGAGCTAAGAGTGACTCTTAGCTCTTTTTAGAACTATTTCTCTTGAGATAGTTTTTCATAAATAGTTTTAAACTCTTTGAAGCTCATACCACCTACATGAACAACTTTAACCTCTCCATGAGGGTTAATTGCTACAAAGAAAGGAATTGAACCACCCCATTGAGCTCTCTGTCCAATATAAGAGATAAATGGTCCATTGTTTTGCTCTTCACCTGAAAGTAGAGTATAGTTAATTCCTTTATCTTTTTGAAACAGTTTAAGTTGCTCACTTGGAAGACGTTGAACTTCCATTGCAACTATTGCTAAATCTTTATGTTTCTCATCAGCTAATGCTTTAAGTGCAGGAATCTCTCCTAAACAAGGTGGACATCTATATCCAAAGAAGAGTAGAAAGACAACTTTACCTTTATGCTCTTGAAAAATAATCCCATCTTGGGCTTCATCAACATGTAAAGTTTCTCCATCTAGTGTTGTTAGTTGGAAAATATCTTTTGCTAATTTTTCTGTAGTAGCTTCGGTAGGTTTTTTAGTTGAAGCTTGTGTTGTAGAACTCTTCTTCTCTTGAACTTTTTCAACAGGTGGCATGGTTGTTTTTTTTGCAAGTTCTTCAAGAGTAGCAGGTGTTGTTGTATCGGTATGTTTTTCTGCATTAAAGTTTTTTGTCTCACTTTTATCTTCTGAACCACAGGCAGTTAATAGAAGTGCAAATAGTAGAATAGTTAAGATTTTAGTCATCATTAATCTCTCTTTTTATTATTTTAGTTGATTATATCAAATTATTGTTAACAGTTTGTAGGGTGACTCTTTTATTTTGGGAATATAGAATTATTATGCTATATTCTCTCTTATGATAACAATAAAATCTATTTTCCAAGAAATTTACCAACACAGAAAAGTATTGTTTGTTGCTAATATTGTAGCAATAATCTCAACGCTTATTATTTTACCTGTTCCTCTACTTATTCCTATGTTGATTGATGAGATTATTTTAGGAAAAAGCAGTCAAATTACTGGACTAATTGACAAATTTATAACAGTAGAGTCAGCAGGTTATTACATCTTAATTGTATTAATTGCTACTATAGTTGCTAAAGCTGTAAGTCTTCTACTTAATCTTTTGCATATTAGACTCTATACTAAAATCTCTAAAGAGGTAATCTACGTTATTCGTAAACGACTGTTAAATCATCTACAGATTGTTTCGATGAAAGAGTATGATATGTTAGGTTCAGGAGCTATATCGGCAAAGTTAATAACTGACATAGAGACGGTTGATAAGTTTGTTAGTTCAACAGTTGGGGCAATTGTTGTTGAGTTTTTAACTTTAGTAGGAATCTCTATAGTTATTTTAACTCTAAATTGGCAATTAGCACTAATAATATTGCTACTTAACCCTTTAGCACTCTCATTTTATATGCATATATTTAAAGTAGTAGCTCAAATAAAAAGAAAAGAGAACAGAGCCATTGAGACTTTTCAAGACTTTTTAACAGAGACCTTAGAGCTTTACAATCAAGTTCGTGTACAAAACCGTGAGAGGTTTTTCTTTAAAGAGATAGATAAAAGAGCAAAAGAGATACGCGATAGAGGTTATAACTTCTCTTTAAAGAGTGAGATGGCACTAGAGATTTCCCGAATGCTCATTACCTACTCTCATGATATCTTTAGGGCTGTTGGAATCTTTATGGTACTAATAGGCTCTCTTAGCATTGGAAAAATGTTAGCAATCTTTGGATATGCATGGATTATTATGCGACCTGTAGATAAGTTGATGAACTTTGTCCACCTCTATTTTAATGCTAAAAGTTCAGTTGATAGACTCAATGAGATTTTAGCACTAGATGTTGAGCCTAAATATCCACCTAAAGTCAACCCCTTTGAAGATAGCACTACAGCATCTATTGAGCTTAAAAATGTCTCTTTCTCTTATGATGGAGATAGTGAGGTACTAAGCAATATAAACCTATTGATTGATGCAGGAGAGAAGGTTGCCATAGTAGGAGAGACAGGAAGTGGAAAGAGTACTTTAGCTCAAATATTAATAGGTCTCTACCCCATCTCAGAGGGTGAGATGTTCTATAATGGGTATGAGGTAAGAGAGATAGGATATGAGACTATTCGTGAAAATGTAGGGTTTGTTTTACAAGCTCCGTTAATGTTTAACAACACCTTACGCTTTAACTTGACACTGGGTAAAGAGTACCAAGATAAGGAGATTTATGAAGCTTTAAAGGTAGCTCAACTTGACACTTTTGTCAATAGTCTGAGTAAAGGTCTTGACACCGTAGTTGGTAAGAATGGAACTAAACTTTCAGGAGGACAGAGACAACGCCTCTCTATTGCTAGGGTACTGTTAGATAACCCTAAAGTGATAATCTTTGATGAGTCTACCTCCTCTTTAGATACGTTCACAGAGACAAAGCTTTTAGATGCACTCGATGAGTATATTAAAGATAAAACAGTTATTACTATTGCCCATAGAGCAAGTAGCATAGCAAGGGCAGAGAGAGTTGTAAATTTGAACAAATTATGAAATATGATATAATCTCACTTAAACTATTTAAGGAATTATAATGAACTATACAAAAACACTATTGACTCTTGGGATAAGTGGATTGCTCTTTTTAGGATGTGCAGGAGAGAAACCTTCTCCTTCTACTTCTAGTTCTACTTCTTCAGAAACTAAAAAAAAGGTCTCTGCCCCTAAAAAAGAGCTAACGGAAGAAGAGAAAAAATATGCACAGGTTGTTGAGAAAACTATTAATGATTGTAAAGAGCATGGTATTGAACTTAATCAAGAGAGAACAGAACAGTTTGTAGGAAAATTTTCACCAGAAGATATTGATAAAATTGTAACGATAACAGCTAAGATTCCAAAACGTAATTGTCAGCTCTTTGCTGATGAGACCTCTTTGGAGAAAGTTGAAAAAGTTAAAGTTGCTGTTACTAAAACTGTTGATGAGTGTAAAGCTTTAGGTGTTGAATTAGACAGAGAAAAAGTAGAGAAACATATCTCAAAAATTCCTCTTTTTGTAATTAAGAAAGTTTTAGAGGCAAATCGAGCTAGTACTAAAGAGGATTGTGAAAAGATGAAATCAGTACTTTAAATAGTTATTATTGTATAATCCTATTTATTTTAAAATAATCTAATTCTATAGAGGAGTGGTAACGAATGAAGAGAAAGCAGATATATAATCCTAACTCACAAGAGAAGACCTCTGAACGTAAAATTTTTGGAGGTGACCCTACAGGAATTTTTGAGTTAAATGACATTAAGTACCAGTGGGCATACAACCTTTGGGAGGTGATGTTAAACAATACATGGTTTCCTAAAGAGGTTGATATGACTCAAGATGTGGGTGACTATAAACGCTTGACTGATGCAGAGAAGAGAGCTTATGACAAGGTTTTAGCACAGCTAATTTTTATGGACTCTCTACAGACAAATAACTTGATTGATAATGTTAATCCTTTTATTACCTCTCCTGAGATAAACTTGATTTTAGTGAGACAAGCTTTTGAGGAGGCTCTTCACTCTCAATCTTATGCAGTAATGGTAGATAGCATTTCTCAAAATAGTGATGAGATTTATCAGTTGTGGCGAAATGATATGATGCTTAAGACAAAAAATGATGCCATTGCAAGAGTCTATCAACGCTTAAGCGATGACCCCTCTGATGTCAATATTGTAAAAGCGATGTTTGCTAACCAGATTTTAGAGGGAATCTATTTTTACTCTGGTTTTACCTATCTTTATACTTTAGCAAGAGCAGGGAAGATGCTCGGTTCTGCACAGATGATTCGTTTTATTCAGCGTGATGAAGTAACACACTTAGTTCTGTTTCAAAATATGATTCGTACCGTTAAGCGTGAAAATCCTGAGTTCTTTACCAAAGAGTTTAATGATGAGATTTATGAGATGTTTAGAGAGGCTGTTGAGCTAGAGGTAAGTTGGGGAAAATATATTACCCAAGGGCAGATTTTAGGTTTGACCGATGATATTATTGAGCAGTATATTCAATTTTTAGCTGATGAACGATTAAAAGCTGTTGGTATGGAGAAACTCTATAATGTTGAACATCCTATTAAGTGGGTAGATAATTTTTCTAAGTTTAATGACCAAAAGACCAACTTCTTTGAAGGGAATGTTACTAACTACTCTAAAGGTAGTTTAGATTTTGATGACTTTTAATCTTTATGGCAAGATATAACTCTAAAAATGGCAACTTTTTGGTTGCCACACTACAACCAAAGACACTTCCATCTTATGAAGAAAATCTTAACTATTTAATCACCTATATTCAGAACTCTAATGCTCAACTTATTGTTGCTCCTGAACTCTGTTTAACCAATTTTGACTATGAACATTTTGAGCAGGTAGCGAAGTTCTACTCTGTTGCACTAGAGAGGCTTTTAGAGGTAGTAGGTAAAAAGATTTTGGTTTTGACCATGACTAGAAAAAGTGGTGGTGACTTTTTTAATGAAGCTCTTGTTCTCTACAATCATCAAGTGATACATCGACAAGCAAAACATAAACTTTTTAAATTGGGAAATGAAGAGAACTATTTTAGAGTAGGAGAGAGAAGTGCTATTGTCCCTTTTGAGATAGAGGGGGTTAAGTATGCTATCTTAATCTGTTTTGAGTTACGTTTTAAAGAGCTTTGGGGACAGATAGAGGGGGCTGATATTCTCTTGATTCCTGCACGGTGGGGGCTAAGCCGAAAGGTACACTTAGAGACACTCTCTCGTGCGTTAGCCATTATGAATCAAGCGTTTGTAGTGGTCTCTAACTCTGCTGATGATGATATGGCAAGTTCTTCAGCGATTATCTCTCCTTGGGGAGAGGTTTTTGCTGATGATAAGCTTGAAGTTATTGAGCAGAGAATAGAGCTTAAAGAGGTTCAACGTGTTCGACGATTAATTAAGATGGATTAATATGCTGTACCCTGTTGTGTAACATCAATATCTTCTAGTTGAATCTCATCTTTTACAATATGAGAAGCGTACTCTTTTGCTTTTTTATATTGCTGTGTTGCAAAATAGAGTTGAGCAATATTTTTATAGTTTAATTGGGTAACAGCATGTTCTTCGCCAAAGATACTTTTGTTTATCTCTAAAGCTTTTTTATGGTGTTCAATGGCTGATTTATTGTCTCCTTGAGTTGCTTCTAGTACGGCTAAATTGGTATAGGATATGGCTGTATCTATTTTCTCTTTTTGAACAATATCCTCTTTTATTTGTATTGTTTGACGAGTTAAATTGATAGCTTTTTCAATCTCTCCCATACTTGCATAGAGCGTTCCAATGTTATTGTAGCTTTCAGCAGTACGACTATCTCTTTTACCTAATATTTTTTTTCGTATATTTAGTGCTTTAAACAAGTAAGCGAGTGCTTTTTGATACTCTTTGGTCTTTTTATAGATAAGTCCAAGATTGTTATAGGAGGTTGCAATACTTAAGTTCTCTGTTCCTAAAAACTTCTCTTTAATGGCAATAGATTGTTGATAAAATTTAATGGCATTTTTATAGTCATGATGTCTATATGCTTGAACGCCTCTATTGTTTAAAATATTTGCTCTCTTTACTGCTTGAGACTTCTCTTGGGCATTATAGTGAGAAGTATTTTTAGATGGTAGAAGAGGTGAACATGCTGTAAAGAAGAGAGTTGCAAAAAGCAAAAATTTGGGCATTGGTAGAATCCTATTATGGTTTTTGAAATTATACAATAGGAATTTGAAAGTAGCTATTTATGTTATTTATTATTTAAACACATCTTATGATATTAACATTTGGTGGGGTAAAAATTTGATTGATTAAAGAACTTCTCAACAAATAACATTTTTTAATCACATTTTAGATAAAATCCTTCGGAAATAAATTAGGTAAATGGTGATAAGGTTGTCAAAGAGTGTAAAGCAGGTGCTTATGGTAGAGGAGATAGAGAAACGGTTTAGACTCTCTCCTTATGTAAAAAAAGCATTTTTAGAGGTCAATAGAGAAGAGTTTGTTCCAAAAGGTTTTGGGCAAATGGCATTTACGTTAGATGCTCTACCTATGCAACAAAATCAATGGATTTCATCTCCCTTAACAGTGGCTAAAATGACACAATATCTTGAGCTTAAAGGTGTTGACTCTGTTCTTGAGATTGGGTGTGGTAGTGGCTATCAAGCAGCGATACTCTCTAAGCTTTGTCGTCGTGTCTTTACAATAGAGCGTATAGACTCTCTACTTAAAGAGGCAAAAGAGCGTTTTCGGTCTGAAAAAATTAATAATATCTTTACCCGTTTTGATGATGGTCAACGTGGATGGAGAGAGTATGCTCCTTTTGAACGAATTCTCTTTTCAGCAACAGCAAAATCTATTCCTCCTATACTCTTTTCTCAGTTAGCAGAAGGGGGAATTCTACTTGCTCCCATTGAGAGAGATGGTCTTCAAATTATTACTCGCTACTATAAAAAAAATGGTAAAATTACTTCTGAAATTATTGAACCTTGCCTGTTTGTTCCTATTGTTGATGGATGTATTAAATAAATTTATAAAATATTAAGAATCTCTATATAAATTAAACCTTTGCAAAGAGATAATATTATATATTACTATTTCATAAAAATAAACAATAAGAATAGAGTATGAAACAGAAAATTTTAATAGTATTTGGAACTCGACCAGAAGCAATCAAAATGGCACCATTGGTTAAGAGATTCCAAGAGGAACCAGAGATATTTGAATTAAAAGTATGTGTTACTGCACAACATAGAGAGATGTTAGACCAAGTATTAGAACTTTTTGAGATAGAGCCTGATTTTGATTTAAATATTATGAAGTCAGGACAAGATTTATATGATGTAACTTCAAATGTTCTTCTTGGTATGCGAGATGTTTTAACAGAGTTTAAACCAGATGTTGTCTTTGTTCATGGAGATACCTCTACAACCTCTTCAACAGCACTAGCATCTTTTTATCAGCAGATAAAAGTAGCTCACGTTGAAGCAGGGCTTAGAACAGGGAACATCTACTCACCTTGGCCAGAAGAGGCTAACCGACAGATTACAGGTGTTTTGTCTAACTACCATTTTGCACCAACTACAACAAGTCAAGAGAATCTACTAAGAGAAAATAAAGACCCAAAATCTATTTTAGTAACAGGAAATACAGTTATTGATGCACTCTATTTAGCATTAGACAAAATTAAGAATAATAGCACGTTAAAAGAGTCTATTGTTAAGTCAATTGAGGATGAAATTGCTGATGAGAGCTTTAGTTTAGAGTCATCAAAATTTATCTTAGTGACAGGACATCGCCGTGAAAACCATGGTCAAGGTTTTATTAATATCTGTAAAGGTTTAAAGAGTATTGCTTTAAATAACCCTAATATATCTATTATCTATCCTGTACATCTAAATCCAAATGTTCAAAAACCAGTCAATGAGCTACTCTCAGATGTTAAAAATATCTACTTAATTAAACCGATGCAGTATGAGGCATTTATCTATATGATGGATAAATCTTACTTTATTATTACCGATAGTGGTGGAGTGCAAGAGGAAGCACCATCTTTAGGCAAACCAGTTTTGGTAATGCGAGATACAACAGAGAGACCAGAAGCCCTAGAGGCTGGTACAGTTAAGTTGGTTGGAACCGATACTGATTTAATTGTTCAAGAGGCTGAAAAACTTTTAAATAGTAAAGAGGCTTATGCGTCAATGTCAAAAGCTCATAACCCTTATGGTGATGGAACAGCTTGTAAACAGATAGTTGATTTTTTTAAAAAGTAACTATCATGACATTTTTTCCCTTTTTTAGATATAGCATAAAGTAAAATATTAAAATATATTTTTTTATGCTATATAATCTATTTGTAGTAAACTTATTAAAAATAAATATTTAAGGGAAAAAATGAAATTTTTAAAAAAGATAACTCTAGGATTTATACTACTGGTTACTATTGTTGTCATTGGGTATATGGTTGAAATTAAAAAAATAGATTCAACTACTGACACTACAAATTATAATAAAAACTATAATTTAAAAATGATAAAGAGTTCTAAGCCTACCCAAGAGTCTCCTTGGGGATTTCAAGAGATATTATTAAAAAATAAGGTTGAGCATAGGGTAAGTAGCATATCTGAGTATCAACAACTTATAAAAGATAATACAAAAAATGCTCAATGGCTAGATAATAAAGTACATATTATCCATTTTGCAAAAGGACTATATAAACTTCCTTTAAGTAATAGTTATTATCTTTTATTGGTTCCTTCACAAACCATTATTGAGGGGGCTGGAATGGGAGAGACTATTTTTGAGGCTGTAGCTGAGATTGGCAAAAAAGATAAGTTTCATTTTAGACGACTATTTAATTTAGAGTATGCAACTCATGATGTAGTAGTCAGGGGAATTAGTTTTTATAATAGAACAAGAGACAATAAATGGGGTCTATTTCATGCTAATGGTTCTTTTAATAGAGAGAATTATCTATTTGAAAATATAGAGTTTGATGATGTATTTGGTGCAATTGGAAAAAATGGTTATAGTAGTAATTTTATTACCTTTAGAGGTTTAAAAAAGAGAATTGGAAATACAACAAAACGAATCAAAAATAATTTTAAGATACCTGTTCCTATAGGGTATCAATTTTATTCAGGCAATAATGATAATGTTAAGTTGGCTGGACAAATTGGAATTAAAGAGGGGAGTAGTGTTGTTGTTCATGATTGTCTATTAGGAGACAATATATCTGCTACACTAGATATCTACTCTAACTATGTTGAGATTGTAGGTGTTAAGTTTATCAATCCACTACATGACCATGCTATTAAAGCACCTAATGGAAATCATCTATATATACATGATTCCTCTTTTGAACTGAATTATAATACAAAACTTATAGAGGATTCTGGTTATTGGAATCCAACATTTATTACTCATGAGATTACAAATGAAGATAAAATTTCATTAAGAAAGAGTTACCACTTTAAAAATTTAAAATTTATACGAAAATATAAAAAAATTTTAGTAGTAAAAAATGGTCTAAAGATAGCTTATGTCGAATCTGAACCATTTACCATCTATGATGAATCTAAAAAGAGACAGAATAATGTCTCAGGAGATGTAGTATGGGAAAATATCTCCTTTGAGGGGTATAGTAAAGAGCATCAAGTTGTTGGATACTCAAATGTACAGACAAAAGAGGGGTATGAGGCGTTAAACTATACCAATTTTATGGCAAAACCTGCACAGATGAAATTAAATAATAAAAATCTTCATGGAACTTATAAAGTAATGATTCAACAAAGAAGTGGAACTTCAAAAGAAGATAAGAGTGGGGTATACTCTTGGGGAGATAATAAAAATCTTAATATTGATTTTCCACGCGACAATAGACTCTTCATTGGAAGTAAGCAACAATCAATGGGTAAAGAGTAT
>JALVEV010000132.1 GCA_027030605.1 Campylobacteraceae bacterium
AATAAAAAAGCATTAACGCCTAAAGAGTATGAAGAGTTATTAAGCTCTGCTGTAAAACTAAGAATGAGAGCTGATGTACCTGTTGGTGTCTGTTTAAGTGGAGGATTAGACTCTTCAAGTATTGCCTCTATTTTAGCAAAAAAGCTAAACTTTTCAGATATAAAAAGCTTCTCAGCTGTCTATAATAAAGGGCAAAAGGGAGATGAGATGGAGTTTATTGATGCGTGTAGTCCCTTTTTAAATAACATGAAATATACAAAACCAACAGCTGAGAGTTTTTTTGCTGAGTTTAAAGATTATGCGTATACTTTAGATGAACCTCTCCCTTCATCGAGTCCTTATGCTCAATATAAAGTAATGCAGTTGGCAAATCAACATGCAGTTGTAACGCTAGATGGTCAAGGTGCAGATGAACAGTTAGCAGGGTACCATTACTTTTATGGCTTCTATTTTAAAGAGCTTCTACAAAAGCTATCTTTGGGTAAATTACTTCAAGAGATATACTACTATACTAAGCTACATAAATCTCTTTATGGAATAAAAACTTTTCTCTTCTTTTTACTTCCTAAAAAATTAAAAATGCAATTAAATCAAAAGAAAACTTCTTATATTCAGAATGAGTTTTATGAAAAACATGATAGTACAAATATTGTTGTAAGTAAAATTTATGGCTCAGAAACATTGAAAAAAGCACTTATCAATCACTTTGAATATAAATTAGAACATCTTCTAAAATGGGCAGACCTAAACTCAATGAGATTCTCTATTGAATCACGAATGCCATTTCTTGACTATAGAGTTGTAGAGCATACTCTCTCTCAGCCCAATAGTAATTTTATTAGAAAAGGGTTAACAAAATATATATTAAGAGAGAGCATGAAGTCTATTCTTCCTGAAAAGATTAGGTTACGATATGACAAGATAGGTTTTGAAACACCAGAAGATGAGTGGTTTAGAGAGCCTTATTTTAAAGAGATTATAGATGATATTTTAACAAATCCAAGTGATAAATTTATGAAGTATGTTGATACAGAGAGAGCAATGTTAATGTATAAGAAGCATCTTAATAAAGAGATAAACTGTTCTAAAGATATTTGGAAATGGATAAATTTAGATTTATGGCTAAAGGGAAATAAACTATAATGAAAGTACTATTCTATCTAGGGCATCCAGCTCACTTTCATTTATTTAAAAACAGCATCAAAATCTTGAAAGAGGAGCATGAAGTCTATATTGTTGCTAAAGAGAAAGATGTTTTAATTGAACTTTTAAAAAATGAGAACTTTTCATATTATAATATTTTAGATAAAAAAAGAGACAAGAACAATAAGTTTTTTATTGCTTTGGAACTTCTAAAAAGAGAGATGAAGCTGTTTAAATTTTGTATTAAACATAGACCAAATCTTATGATTGGTACATCTGCTGAAATTACTCATGTTGGTAAACTACTGAATATTCCTTCTATTGTGACCAATGAAGATGATATTAATGAAGTACCTTTTTTTGCAAAAATTGCTTACCCCCTTGCTACAAAAATCTTAGCTCCAATAAGTTGTGATGTAGGCAAATGGAGATATAAAACAATTCAATATAGAGGATACCAAGAGTTAGCATACTTACATCCAAATAATTTTACGCCTGATATAGAGAGAATTAAAAAATATATTGATGTCTCAAAACCATTTTTTATATTAAGGTTTGCAAAATTAAATGCCCATCACGACAAAGGTAAGAGTGGGATTACTAATGAAATTGCTCAAGAGTTAATAGATATACTAAAACCTTATGGAACAATATACATTACTTCAGAGCGAGAGTTGATTAAAGAGTTTGAACCATATAAGATACAAATAGACCCAAATGATATACATCATGCTTTATATTTTGCATCTATCTACATTGGAGATAGTCAAACCATGGCTGCTGAATCGGCTGTTTTAGGCACACCCTCTATTAGATATAACGACTTTGTAGGAAAACTGGGCTATCTTAATGAGTTAGAAGATAAATATGCCTTAACTTTTGGAATTGAAACTAACTCTAGTCAAAAGCTTCTTGATACAGTAAAAGAGAATTTACAATATATTAAGAGTAAAGAGGAGTTCAAAAGGCGAGTAGATATTATGCTGAGCGAAACTATTGATACCAATCAATTAATTTTAGATGTTATCCATCAAAATATTAGAAAAGGAAAATAGTCATTGAAAACAGTTTATTTATCATCTGAAGAGTATCAAAATTGGAATCATTTTGTAGAACACTCTCCACAAGGTTCTATATTTTCTAAGTCATGGTATCTTGATTCTCTACAAGTAAAGTATGAAATTTTGGTTGTAAAAGATAAAGAAGAGATTAAAGCAGGTATGGTTTTAGCAAAAAATGAGATAGATACTTATGCTAATCCTATGCTTGATAAATATTTGGGAATACTTTTTATAAAAGATAGTGGTAATCGACAAAAAGTGTTATCTAAAGAGTATAAGTATATGGAGTTAATTATAGAAGAGATAAAAGAGATTAAATCGTTTGATTATTATTTCCATCCAAATTTTAAAAATTGGATTCCTCTCTCTTGGCAAGGATTTACACAACAGACTCGATATACCTATAGAATAGATTATAAAAATGGTTTGGATGCTATTTTTAGTAATTTTCATGGAAACTTGAAAAATGATATTAAAAATGCAAAAAAAAATAACATTACGGTTAAAGAAGATATATCTTTTGAACTATTATGGGAGTTGGTCTCTAAAACATTTCTACGGCAAGGTAGTAAGGCTCCTTTTAAAAAGGAGAAACTGCACTATTTTATTAATACGCTAAAAGATAGAGACCAACTTAGAACATTTGGTGCATTTAATGAAGTAGGTGACTGCATAGCTGTTTTAGGTATAGTTTATGAAGATAAATCCTCCTATTTACTACTTAATGGTATTGATATTGAAAAGCAGGTACGAGGAGCAAATGCACTTATGATTTGGAATACTATAGAGTATTTTTATAATAAGTGTAACTACTTTGATTTTGAAGGTTCTATGTTACCTGGAGTTGAACCATTTTATAGACGGTTTGGAGGGGAGTTAACACCATATT
>JALVEV010000133.1 GCA_027030605.1 Campylobacteraceae bacterium
GGAGATGGGGAAGAGCTTAAAGATATGTCGCACAAAGAAATAAAGGCAAAAAAGTATGAGTAAAATTTTTATAGATGCCAATATTTTGCTAGACATCCTGCTGCCTGCAAGAGCAAATCATAAAAAGGCTGTTTTGGCTTATGAAAAAGTGTGCGAAAGATACGATACATTAGTCACTAGCGAAAATATTTTAACCACAATAGAGTATATCGCAAGTAAAAATGGAACCGATTGTAAAACTATATGGAAATTTTTTTATAACTTAACACAAAACTTTGAAATTGTAAACTTTAGCGAAATTTTAAAAGATGCTCTTAAAATCTACAAAGAAAAATGTTATAAAAATATAAAAATAGATTTTGAAGATTTACTCCAAATTGAATCTGCCATAAAAAACAGCTGCTCTGCTTTTTTAACAGAAGATAAAGGCATATTGAACTCTGAATTTAAGATAGAGGTTTTAAGCTTAAACGATTTGGCAGATTAATTGCTTATATTAAAGTATAAGCAAAAAACAAAGCTATTTTTACTTCTAATATAAGGTTGCAAAGCTGGAGCTTCGCAACCAGAAAACTCTTACCAACCTATTATAAAGTTTCATTAAAATATTTGCAATCTAGTCTTAATTTGGTATAATATTAAAACCAATGCAAATAATAAGGATTTGCTATGCAAACTTTAAAAGTTACAATTGAGGATGATTTTTTGCAAGATTTTTTGTCTATTGTTGAACACTATAAAGATAAGATTAAAATTGAAAAAGATGAAAATTTACTTTACGACCCTTATTTTTACGATAGGCAAAAGCAGCTTCAACAAGATCTTGAAGATATAGATAACGGTAAAATGGAAATGTTATCACAAGAGCAATATGATAAAGAGATAAATAGCTTTTTTAAAGAATTAAAATCAAAATATGCAAATTAACCGTTCTGCAAGATACAAAAAGAGTCTTTTTAAAATTTTAGATTATATTGCTCAAGATAAAATAAGTGCAAGTGAAAAGTTTTTATACGAGTTGGATAAGCTGATTGACAGTCAGCCGTATTTCCCATTTAAATATAGAAAATCCGTTTATTTTGATGATGAAAATATTAGAGATATGACTTATAAGGGTTATACGATAGTTTACAGAGTCAATTTAAAAAAAGATAGAATTGATATTTTAAACATTTTCAACAAAAACAAACCGCCTATGCATTAAAAAAGTGTTAGCAAAAAAGCCATTTTTGCTTCTAATATAAGGTTGCGAAGCTGGGGCTTCGCAACCAGAAATCGTTGCATACTCCCGCACAACAAAAGCCGTGCAGAGGTTTACTCTACACGAACTTTAATTTCGCCACCTTCGGCGTCAAAGATTACTTTGTCGCCATCTTTTACAGAGCCTTCTAGGATCTTCTCTGCCAAGGTGTCTTCGATAAGCTCTTGTACTGCTCTTTTGAGTGGTCTTGCACCATATACTGGGTCGAAACCTGCATCAGCTATTAGCTCTTTTGCAGCGTCTGTTACTTCAATTTCTATGTCTCTCTCTTTCAATTTAGACTTCACTCCTACTAATAAGATGTCTACAATTTTCTTAATCTCTTCTTTGCCTAATGGGTTAAAGATTATTAAGTCATCTAATCTGTTTATAAACTCTGGCTTAAAGTAATTTTTAAGCTCTGCTCTAACTGCTACTTCTCTATCTTGAGGATCTTTTAACTCCATAATTTTATCGCTTGCGATGTTACTTGTTAAGATAATAATTGTGTTTTTAAAATCAACTGTTACACCTTTATTATCTGTTAAGCGACCATCATCAAGCACTTGTAACAAGATGTTAAATACATCTGGGTGTGCTTTTTCTACTTCGTCAAACAAGATTACGCTATATGGCTTTCTTCTAACCGCTTCGGTTAGTTGTCCACCCTCTTCGTAACCTACATATCCAGGTGCTGCACCAACTAAGCGGCTTACAGAATGTTTCTCCATATATTCGGTCATATCAAAGCGAATTAAGGCTTTTTCTGTATCGAACAAGAACTTCGCTAACGCTTTAGCAGTTTGTGTCTTACCAACACCTGTTGGTCCTAGGAATAAGAAACTTCCTATTGGTCTATTTTGGTCAGAAAGTCCCGCTTTATTACGCTTAATTGCACGAGATACCGCTCTAATTGCTTCATCTTGACCAACAACCTCTTGTTTTAGATGCTCTTCGATTTGTAAAAGTTTTTCTCTCTCGCTTTGGAGCATCTTGGTTACTGGAATACCAGTCCAACGGCTTACAATACCTGCTATCATCTCTTCATCAACTGCATTTTTAAGGAGTGTTCCCTCTTTTTGCATTCTATCCCACTGAGCATTTAGCTCATCTAACTCTTTTTGCAAGTTAGGAATCTCGCCATACTCAATCTCTGCAGCTTTGTTAAAGTTTGCTTCGCGTTTTGCTAATTCTGCTTCGCGTTTTTTCTCTTCGATAGTCTGCTTAATTTGTGCAATTTTATTAAATATCTCTTTTTCGCTCTCAAACTGAGACTCTAGGGCTCTTTTTTGCTCTTCTAGGTTTGCTAACTCTTTTTCTAACTCTTTAATTTTCTCTTCGTTTTTAGGAGTTAGCTCCATTTTAAGTGCTTCGATTTCAACCTGCACTTTTTGAATCTCTCTTTTTACTTTAGAGAGTTCAAATGGCTCACTCTCGATTTGCATCTTAAGCTCTGCTGCACCCTCGTCGATTAAATCTATTGCCTTATCTGGTAAGAATCTATCAGTAATGTATCTGTTCGATAGCTTCACAGCTGCAATTAAAGCACTATCTAAAATTTGTACATTGTGGTGAGCCTCGAGTCGCTCTTTAATTCCACGCATAATTTGTAGTGCCTCATCGATACTTGGCTCATCAACCTTTACAGGCTGGAATCTTCTTTGGAGTGCTGCATCTTTTTCTATATATTTTCTATACTCTTTTAGTGTTGTTGCACCAATGGTATGCAACTCTCCTCTTGCTAGCATTGGTTTGAGCATATTTGCCGCATCCATACTACCCTCGCTAGCTCCAGCACCTACAATTGTGTGGATCTCATCGATAAA
>JALVEV010000134.1 GCA_027030605.1 Campylobacteraceae bacterium
CTATTTACAGGATGTATAGTTAACTCCTCCTTATCTCCTGTATGGTTTAGTCTTAAAAATCTACAACATACAAAAAATGAAATTATAGGTTACGCTAAAGCAGAAGAGTTAACTGTTGCCAAACAGATTGCCATGCGTAATATTGCAGAGATGCTTCAAGTTGATGTTACTTCAATATTTGATATGGAGACAAAGAGTTCTAAAGATAGCTACAACAGAAGAAGCAGTAGTAAAATCAATACAAGTAGTAGAGTACGGTTAAATGATTTAAGAGTCATCAAAGTAGAGAAACTTAACAATATGTGGTTTGTAGCCGTTGCTTACAACAATCTATCTCTTTTTCAAAAGATAGTTAATTCCATTCAACCTAAAAGAGAGAGTTTTACTAACCCTTATCTAAAGCAGACTAGACTTTTTCAAGCTTTAAAAGAGCAGTTTGGTTTTTACCCAAAAGCTAAAATCTATGCACAAAATTGAGACAGCATTTAAAGAGTTTGGGTTTGCTTGTGGCTCTTCTTTGTAAAGAAAAAGAGGATATTGGGCTGTTTAATCAAATATCAACTACATTAGAAAAGGACTCTTTTCGGTTTGGGAATCTGCTTGATTTGATGGATAGGTGTGCTTTTGCTACTAAGCTAGTAACTGTTATTCGATAAGGAGGAGTATAAGGTGAGAGTTTTAATAGTGGTCATGATGATGTTTATATATATGGGATGTAGTACAAAACAATCTGCTGATATACTTGGTTTAAAAATAGAACAAAAAGAGAAACCCATGATAAATATTGCAAAGAGTGGAGATTTTCTCTTCTATGCTTATTTAGAGGGTGGGGATAAGTTAACTAGAATTTCAAAAACTAAAGTACCTCAGGGTGAATATGAAGAAATTATAAGAGTATATAGTTATGGCTATTATCCTATTTATGATATTCCTTCTAAATCAATAACATGTGGTAAAGAAATTGCAAAAGTGAACTATACTAAAAAAAATCTAAATTTTTGTACAAGTTATTATACAAAAGTTTTTTCAAAAACATTGAGTGTTCTAGGGAATGCTCTTTTAGTGACATTTACTGGAACTTATGTTTATTTTCCAGACTTCGACCCTGAACTATTTAAAAAATCTATAGAAAAATCAAAACTACCTCAAATAAAACAACTGATAGAAAAACATCCAATTATTATGTATTATAATAATATTTTGTCTGCAGATTACTTATTTCAGAAATTTAAACAAATATATGAGTTTGACCAAGAGTTTAATCAGATTAATTCAACTTACAATAATGAAGTTGTTGTCTCCAATATAACGGCTTCTAACTCACAAGTTATGGGTAATGATGTATTTAAAACTATTCAACACTATGTCGAAGATAATTTAAATAGGTATTTTTCTGTAGAAAATATCAATATTCCTCCCAAAGTAGTAAAACCTAAATTACCACCTGTAGCAAAACTTGAAAAGAGTCAATTTGAAACAAAAAAGATGTTTTACCATCGTGTTCAATTAGAAATGAAAAAACGAGAAAATATTATAAATGGATTACAAAGAGCTTATAGAAAAGATGTAGAAGAGAGAAATTCAGCTATAGAGAGAGTACTAGAGACAAGAAAAAGTAGATTGGCAAATATTGACTTGAAAAAAGAACAATTGACAAAAGAGGCTGTTCAAAAATATTTTAACCCATATTTGGCAAATCCAAGATATGATGCTGAAAACCAGTTGCTTTATGCTGATTTAAAAATTAGAGGTTTTAGAGATTATTCCCGAAATCTTTTTTTTAAAGTACCACTTGATAAATCTAGAGATATTTATGATGCTATTAAAACAAATCTAATACAAATAAATGTTAAGTTAAAAGTAGAAAACAGTACTATAACTCTAAAAAGTGTTAACATAAATATTTTTCATCAACAATTAGATAAGGATTTACTATATATCGCAACTTTTACAGATAAACACTATCAACCTAAAAAGATAGAGGTTGCCATAAAAGATAAAAAAGTGGATTTTATAGCTGATAAGTTACAAAATCCAAATTTAGAAGATAAATACAAAGTGGTAGGAATTTCTTATGGTGAAGCTAGTGCTGATGGGATTAATGCTATTGCTAACTTCCAAGATGATTTACCAAATCTACTTTCAAGAGTCTCAACAGCCTCAAAAGACCATAAAAAGTGGCTCTTTGTGATAGGTGTAGAGAAGTACGATAACACTGACAGTGTACTCTTCTCAAAAAGAAGTGCAGAACTTTTTGTAAAAGTAGCTCAAAAGACTTTAGGAGTAACAGAGCGAAATAGCTATGCACTTATTGGAAATCAAGCCACTAGTGGAGCTATAGAAGATAGACTCAATAGAATGCTTGAAAATGTAAAAAAAGGAGATAGTATCTACTTCTTCTACTCAGGTCATGGTATTCCTCTCTTACCTAACAGAACTCCTTATCTATTACCAAAAGATAAAATTCCTGACTATATTGGAAGAAGTCCATTCTTTAAACTTACCAATATCTATAACCTATTGTCTAACTCAAAAGCAAGTAAAGTTATAGCCGTTATGGATAGCTGTTTTAGTGGTTCAACAGATGGGCATAGTGTCTTTATAGGAGTTGCAGGTTCAGTATTAGTCCCTAAAAAGGTTACATTTAACCATGACAAAATGGTGGTGTTAACAGCAGGGAGAGAGAAACAGTTTTCTAATATGTTTCCTAAAAAAGGGCATAGACTCTTTAGTTATTTTGTTATGAAGTCACTATTAGAGGGTAAAAGAGGGGTTAGTGATGTTTATAATTATGTCTATCCAAAAGTTAAATCGGTCTCTAATGGATTTGGAGATTTGAAAAGGCAAGAGCCGACGATTGAGGGGAATGAGGGATTGAGGTTCTAAATAGAGCATAAAAGAAGTCATTCTCTTATGCTATAATACATAAAAAAATAGAGTACACCAATGAAAAGACTACCCATAGGCATAAGTGATTTTAGAAGAGTAATAAAAGACAACAACTATTTTGTAGACAAATCATTAATAATCCAAGAGCTTATAAAC
>JALVEV010000135.1 GCA_027030605.1 Campylobacteraceae bacterium
AAAAACTATATTTAACATAAAATGTTCTTTTATTGAAAAAAAACTCACATATAGCTCATATCTAAAAAAAACTTGCTAAAATAGCAGATTATTAAAAATAGAGGATATTACTATGAAAGTACTATTAATAAAAGATGTAAAGAGCCTAGGAAAAAAAGGCGAAATTAAAGAGGTAAAAGATGGTTATGGTCAAAACTTCTTAATTGCAAAAGGTATGGCAAAGTTAGCTACACCTGAAGTTGTTGCTCATTGGAAAGCAGAACAAGAGAGAATGGAAAAAGAGTTAAAAGAGACCCTAGAGCGTCTTAAAAAAGAGGAGAAAGAGTTAGCATCAAAACCGATTATTATTACAAAAAAACTAGCTCCTGCTGGAATCCAAGGCTCTGTTGGTAAAGATGATATTGCAAAAGCGATTAAAGAGCAGATGGGCATAGAGATTGACAAAAAGACAGTAGAGCTTAAAAAAGCACTAAAAACTGTAGGTGAACATAAGGTAGATATTAAGTTAGGTCATGGTATTCATGCCCATGTAACTGTAGAGATTAAAGGAGAAGAGTAGAGTGTTTCATGCAACAACAATACTTGCCTATAAAGGTAAAGACAATGCCGTCATTGGTGGTGATGGTCAGGTTAGCTTTGGCGATACCATTTTAAAGGGAAATGCTACCAAGATTCGTTCTCTTTACAAAGGGAAAATTTTAGCAGGTTTTGCAGGAAGTACAGCCGATGCCTTTAACCTTTTTGATATGTTTGAGACTATCTTAGAGGAGAAAAAGGGCGACATTTTAAAATCAGTCATTGAGTTCTCTAAAATGTGGCGAAAAGATAAACATCTACGTCAACTAGAGGCGATGATGTTGGTGCTTAACCGTGACCATATCTTCATCTTAACAGGAACAGGTGATGTGGTTGAGCCAGAAGATGGTAAGATTGCCTCTATTGGTTCGGGTGGAAACTATGCCATTTCGGCTGCTAGAGCATTAGATAAGCACGGAAATTTAAGTGCTAAAGAGTTGGTTAAAGAGTCTTTGACCATTGCAGGTGAGATTTGTATCTACACCAACACAAACATTAAATTATTGGAGCTTTAATTGAGTACTACTATACCAACCAATCTAACACCAAAAGAGATTGTTGCATTTTTAGATAAATATGTTATAGGGCAACATAATGCCAAAAAGACTATTGCTGTTGCATTGCGTAACCGTTATAGACGTTTACAACTAGACCCAGAGTTACAACGTGATGTTATGCCAAAAAATATCTTGATGATAGGAAGTACAGGGGTAGGTAAGACAGAGATTGCACGAAGACTTTCAACTATGATGCGTCTGCCTTTTGTAAAAGTGGAAGCGAGTAAATTTACAGAAGTTGGTTTTGTAGGTAGAGATGTTGAGTCGATGATTCGTGATTTGGCTGCTAATGCTTTAGTTTTAGTTCGTGAAGAGCAAAATGAGCTAAACAAAGAGAAGATAGAGGCTTATATTGAAAATAAAATTATAGAAAAGCTTCTACCACCTCTTCCAGCAGGTGCAAGTGAGCAGAAACAGGCAGATTATGATGCCTCTTTTATAAAAATGCAAGAGAAGTTTGAAAAGGGTGAGCTTGACCATCTAAAAATAGAAGTTGATATGCCTACACCAACTATTGATGTCATGGGTGCAGGAAACATTCCTCCAGAGATGGCAAATGTGCAAGAGTCGATTATTAAAGTCATTGGGGGTATTAATAAAAAGGGTAAAACTAAAGAGGTTACAGTAAAACAGGCTAAATCTATCTTAGCCCAAGAGGCGAGTGAAGAGCTTTTCGATGAAGAGAAGTTAAAAGATTTGGCTCTTAAAAAGATAGAAGAGGGTGGAATTGTCTTTATTGATGAGATAGATAAAATTGCTGTTCCTGCAAACTCCTCATCACGTCAAGACCCAAGTAAAGAGGGGGTTCAAAGAGACCTGCTTCCTATTGTTGAAGGCTCAAACGTTCAGACAAGAATAGGGCAGGTAAAAACTGACCATATTCTATTTATATCAGCAGGGGCATTTCATCTCTCTAAACCTAGTGACCTTATTCCAGAGCTTCAGGGTCGTTTCCCTCTACGAGTTGAGCTTGATTCACTTGATGAGGAGGCACTCTATAGAATCTTAACAGAGCCTAAAAACTCACTTATTAAGCAGTATAAAGCTCTTCTCTCTGTTGAAGAGGTAGAGTTGGTATTTGACGAGGAGGCACTAAGAGCCATAGCACAATACTCTGCAACAGCCAATGAAAAGACAGAAGATATTGGAGCTAGACGACTTCATACCATTATGGAGAAGATTGTAGAGGATATCTCATTTAATGCAGATGAGTTTGCAGGTCAGACTGTAACGGTTGATTTGAAACTTATTGATGAGAAGCTTGAAAAAGTGGTTGATGATGAGGATACTACTCGGTATATTTTGTAAAATTAAATTCAATAAACCAAAAAACAAATGAATTTTCCAACACATTTTTGATTTTTAAAAAGAGTGTGTAGATAATATTGAACTCTTCTTTATGCCAATTTTTATTGGACGGTGCGTTGGGAAACGCACCCTACGCCAAATTATATTAAATTTCAGCTATAATATTCCATCAACTGAAAACAGGGAAAACTCATTTGAAAAAAGCCATCTACAAACCAACCAATCAAAACACCATTATCATAAACCAATCAGACGGTTACTGCGAGATACTTTTAGATGGAGAGTATAAAACTGTCTCTGTTAATGACCTATCTTTTGACAATGAACAAACAAAGCTCTCAACACTAGACGAACTAAAAGAGAACATCTTCATCAACTGCGTTAAAAACCCTCTAAGTGACATTCTATACTCCTACAACACCAACCGACTCACTCCTGAACCTCACCAATATAAGCCACTTATTAAGTTTTTGAACTCTGAAAATTCTCGTGTGCTTATTGCTGATGAGGTGGGGTTGGGTAAGACCATTGAGGCAGGTATGATATTTAAAGAGATAGATAGACGAGAAGAGCTAAGAGTCTCT
>JALVEV010000136.1 GCA_027030605.1 Campylobacteraceae bacterium
CTACAATATCTGCACCAACACTCTCAAAAGCGTTTATGACAGAGGCTAAGTTTCCCATATTATAGTCAACAATTCCTATCAAGGTTTGTCCTTATATATGTAATTGTGTGATTATAGCAAATTAAAGTAAAGAGAGTAGAAGAGTAAGAAAAAAAGTAGTGACTTCTCTAAAAAAGAGAAGTCAAGAAGTATTAAAAGTCGTAAGTTATACCAGCTGAGATAGCATCTAAATCAGGGGCTCCTGATTTAACCACCATTCTTTCATAGTCAGCAAATATACCAAGACCTCTCTCTTGGTCACCTTTACCATCAAATGGTCGATTATATCGCCCCTCTTTTGGAGTATCTTTACTTAAATCTACCTCTATACCTGCACCTAATGCCAACGATTCAGCATTTGTTTTGCGTAAGTCTCCTTTAGTTTTTGTTTTTGCCACACCAACAAGACCATAAACATTAGTTGCATCTCCAACAGGAAGCATTGGTTTAACAAAGAGTCCTGCATGTTCAACATCTCCACCATTAGACTTCCAACTTGTTTTAAGCCCTCTAGCTTCAATACCAATATATTTGTTAAAATCATAACCAACTCTTGCCATAACACCTGCTACTTTATCTGTTCCTGACTTAGAAGCACAATTACAACTTGTATCATAACGAGTAGCGGCAATACCTAACCCTGCATAAAATCCATTAGCCTTAATATCTTTTTTAACTGGTTCTTTAACAATAATTGGTTCAGGAGCTACCTCTTCAACAACTTTAGCAGGTTCTACAACAGTAGGTTCTGGTTCAACATAAACCTCTTCTGCTAACTGTATGTCTTCCTCTTCATAAGGTGTAACAACAGATAAATCTCCACCTGCATAAGCAAATGCTCCTAAAGCCATAAGTGTTATTAGTGATAGTTTTATATTTTTCATTTAAAATCCTTTATAGTAAATATATTATAACATTATTTAATTAAATAAAACTCTTCTTTTCCTAAGAAGAGCATTGCAAGAAGCATGGTTAATAAGACCATTAAAACTCCTACTAGTTGACCCATAGCTGGGATGCTCGATTCATATGGTGTACAGTCACAAGTACCAGTAATTCTAATAGTTGCAGTATCACTAAGAACAGCTGAATTACCATGAACAATGTATCGTACAGGTGTTGGTGTTCCTACATAACCTCTCTCACCTGTAAAGGTTACAACACCTCTATTGTCTACAGTCCATGTTCCTTCACCTGCAACAACTAATGTTGTCACCTCATCACCATTAGCATCAATAAATCTCACAGAAGAGCTATTGATATCTCCTTGGTCATTCTCTAACACATTTAGAACCACTGGTTCTCCTCCATTAGCAGAAGCAGTGTCATCGTTAGCAGTAATGGTTACTCCACCCTCTGTTAAAATAACTTGTGCAACATTACTTCTTACTCCATCTAAATTCTCAACACTATAACCAATTGGTGTTGGTGAAGAGGTAAATCCATCTACAGCAGTAAAGGTTACTACTCCTTCATTATCTACACTCCAAACACCCTCATTGGGTACGGTTAAAGTTCTTCCATCACTACTTAGTGTTGTTCCATCAACTGGATTTGTAGGAATAACCAAACGAACAGAAGCGATATTTAAAGCACCAGAGTCATTAGCTAAAATATTAATAAGTGAGACTCCACCAACATTAAGCGTAGCAACATCATCGACAGCTAAAAGTTCATGTCTTAGGTCTATGGTTGCACAGTTTGAACGTTCTCCAGAGACTAATCCAATAGTATACTGAATATCGGTTGGGTCACCACTAAATCCATCTACAGGAGTAAAGGTAACAGTTCCATTATCAGCAACACTCCAAGTACCCTCATTATCAACAACTAGAGTTTGTACCCCTGGTTGTTGACAACCTATTGTGACTCTGTTTGCAACGGTATTGTTACTATCGTTTTCAGCTACATTTACTGCTATAGTTCCTGTATGATTAGCTGGAATAATCACAACATCATCAACTGCATCAGGGTAAACAATAGTAATAGTCGCTTGGTTACTTACATCTCCTGAAACCTCTCGCACCACATACTTAACTGGTGTTGGGTTATTTTTAAATCCATCTTCTGGTGTAAAGGTAACTGAGCCATCAACATTAGTACTCCATGTACCCTCACCATGAATGGTTACACTCTCTACCTCATCTCCTGTTACAGGGTCAATTAATCTAAGAGAGGCTTTATCTAGTGGGCTTGATGTTGGTGCATCATTTTCAAGAACAAATACAACTATCTGCTTACTAACCTCACCATTGACATTGTCATCTTTTGCCAACGGTGGGTAGTCAACTACAACATCTGCTGAACTCTCATTACCCTGTGTATCTTCTACGGAGTAAGAGATTGGTGTAGGGTCACCTGTAAATCCATCTTTTGGCGTAAATGTAATTGCTCCTGTCTCTGGGTTTACACTCCATACCCCTTCATTTGGAACAGTTAAGGTTTTGCCATCATCACTAAGTGTGGCACCATCTAAGGTTGAAGTAATCCTAACTGTTTTAGGATCGAAACTGTACGAGCCTTCTATATCATTTGCTAAAACATCTATGGTAACATTTTTACCTGTTTGACCTCTTCCTCTATCGTTTGTAGAGATACCTGTTATGACTTTTTTCAAACCTGCATCTACTGAAGTGATAATCTCTGTCCCATTTACAACAATAATTCCTGTACGTCCATTGGCTTTAACATCTGAATCTCTCTCCTCATCATTACCTTGGTCTTTAAGTGTAAAGATGTATCCTGCAGGAAGTTCTGAGAATCCTACTGTGTAGTTTCCTTTCTCTACATTGGTAAAGTGGTACTCACCATTAGCGTTGGTGGTAGTTGTCTGAACAATATCTCCTTGTGCATTGTAGAGAGTAACTTTTACATCAACTACCCCTTGCTCACCAACATCTTGAAGACCATTACTCACTCCATTAAGGTCATCAAAGAAGACTCTGTCACCAATTGTTGCCCCTTTATGGTAAAGCCC